>NZ_BAABIZ010000006.1:0-108882 GCF_039543045.1 Bartonella jaculi | reverse complement strand
ATAGACGGATGGTCTCGCATATAGGTTGTGAAGATGGTTGTGGTTATCTTTTACAATTTTTGTCAGGAAGTTTTGCCATGCAAATACAGTCTAGTTCAACCTTGTGGTCAAGTTTTACGACAGAGACGAATGCGACAGAGATAAATGTTTTGGTAGGTGGAGGAAATTGGCAGGACGGTACGAAGAGCAGCGGTCCTTTTTTTCGTAATGGTTCGTATTCTCGTACTTCTTCTGATGAAAAACTAGGAGCCCGTGGGTGTAGTCGTCCACGGCGTTTTGGATAATGGATGACGGCAGAGATGATAGAGTATCCAGAGCATTTAAATACGAAGCAAGATTATCTGAACATGCTTGCATATGACAGGGTTGAGACGTTGAGACGGCTCGAGCAGCTTTTAGAGACGCGTTTTTATTGGGTGCCGATAAAAGAGCTTGGAGAGAGAGAAGAGGGGATTGAAGATGAAAGGCATAAGGTTTTTGTGACACAAGAAATGCCGGTTGATTTAGAGGGAGAGTTTATAGAAAAGCGTTATCAATATGAATTGCAAGAGAGTGAATATGCCCCGCTATTTAGGCTTGGTTTTAGTGTTGAAGAAGTCGAGGGATTGATCCAAGAAAATAGGGAATAAGCCGTTATAGACCGAAAAGAAAATCATATTTGTCCAGCCTCACTTTTGTGGGGCTTTTTTTATGGAGAAGCCAATGAGAAGAATATCGCAAGAAGGATTAGCACTGATTAAGCAATGGGAAGGCTTGCGTTTAGAAGCCTATAAAGACACGGCATGCATTTGGACCATTGGTTACGGTCACACAAGCGCTGCGGGCAACCCGCTTGTCAAAAAAGGGATGCGGATTACACAACGGCAAGCCGAAGAAATTCTTTGTGAGGATTTAAAGCAATTTGAGAAAGCGGTGAAGGTTTCGTTAACAGATGAACAATTCGCGGCATTAGTGTCCTTTTGTTATAACGTAGGAACGAGAGCCTTTTGCAACTCAACGCTTTTGAAAAAGCTCAATAAGGGGGATTATGAAGCTGTTCCAGCAGAATTACAGAAGTGGAATAAGGTAGGGGGCAAACCTCTTCAAGGGTTAGCCAACCGTAGAGCAGCCGAAGCAGGCTTATGGGCGAAAGGGTCTTATGTTTCTTCAAATTATCAAAGAGTTGAAACGAAAGAGGCAACGGGGGTCCTTAAAATAGAAGCGCTAGCCCCGATTATAGGCTCTTGTTCAGGTCTTGGAGGATTTTTGGCAGGCAACGGTCCCGTGCAATGGGCGTTAGCGGCTATAATGGTTTTAGCGGCATGTGTAGGCATAGTGTTTGTAGCCAAACGGTTTCGTGAGCAGCGTTTATGATTTTTTGGGCTTAAGAAATATTCTCTCATGTTTACAGCGGCTTTAGCCGTTTTTTTAATGTCGTTAGTGAATGCGTTTCATCTTGGCAAGAGAAGCGAACGGCATAAGCAAACAGAGAATGCTTTAAAGACAGCAAAAACACGTCTTGAGGTAGAAAATGAAGTTAATCGGAAAAGTGATGTTGATGTGCGCACTGAACTTTCTCGTTGGGTGCGCGGCAAATAGGTCTGTTTCTTGTGATGGCTGGTTGCCCCTCTATTTGGATAAGCAAGATGTTGCGGTCATCAGTTCCAACCTGGCAAGAGATATTTTGAAACATAACAAACAGGGAGCACGCTTATGTGGTTGGCAACATGACCAAACAAGAAAGTAACAAGGATAAAGATCTCAGCGAAAAAGAACAGCAGCTGCTTCATGAGATGATTAACACCTATCAAGGTTTGAAGATGATGTCACGTTTCATGAAGTGGAGCGCCTTCTTTATCTTTATGTTCATTATCGATTTTGTCCGTATTATGGACGCGCTAGACAATATCTTCTCACATCTCAAAAAGTGGATAACAAAGAGTTAAGGAAGATCTATGTTTGATATCCCTGATAAAATTAGATTTTTAAAAACTCATCATAATAGTGATACAAGCTTAGAACAGGATAGCCCCTTAACATCAGAAACGAATCTTCAATGGCAAAAAATTTTAAATGATATCCTGATAGGCAGTTATCATTATTGTAGAAAAAATAAAGCCAAAAGTCTTGATATTAGTTTTCAGAAGGATGTTATTGATTTTTCAGATGATGATACGGTTGCACAGCGTATTTCTTCGATCAATTACTATTTGTCTGCTTGCCTACTTAAGGATGATTTTGATGATTGTTACATCACGAAATGCTATAGTTCTGGTAGTTTTGATGATTTTTATTTCTCTGTAAAAGCAGATAATTCTAGTTTTCCACTTCATTTAGGAAAAAAGAAATATCGTAAGATTTTTTATTCTAAAGTTCTCATAAAAACACCTCGAAAAGAAGTCTTGATTCGCAATAATTGAGAGGCATGTTAAAAAATCCTATTCCCAAACTTTTATTTGGGTATCCCGAACCGTAAAAAAGAATAGTAAAATCAATATATTATTTGTGATATAAAAGCATATGGTGGGCGATGAGAGACTCGAACTCCCGACATCCTCGGTGTAAACGAGGCGCTCTACCAGCTGAGCTAATCGCCCAATGCAATGATCAGCAACTGAGTGGGACCTCTTTAAGGAAAAATTTCTCCAAACGCAAGAATAAAGATGTTGTTTGATAATTTTTTTAAAAAAATGCATAAGCCTTCTTGACATAAACGCATGAACCCCTTACACGACCGCTTGTACCAATTAATCAATTGGTTCATAAGAAGTGCGTGGGTGTAGCTCAGTTGGTTAGAGTGCTGGCCTGTCACGCCGGAGGTCGCGGGTTCGAGCCCCGTCACCCGCGCCATTTCATAATTTCTTCGCGGAGTTTCCGTTTTTTACCGTAAACATCCTTACTTATAAGGCATTGCATATTAAGATTCTGAGTTTAAAATGATTCCTAGAATGTAGCTTTTTTAGGTGGTTTGTAAGAATAGGACTTGCGTCTTTCCTTGCTCTGCGGTACCTATGCCTATGAGAAATATTGCACGACATGCCCTTGAAGCAGTACGAGCGGAATTAACAGAGCGATCCTTACAATTTGTCTGTTTGATCTAGACAATATTAGGTGATTGCGTTAATTCAGGAATCCCAATTAAGGTGGAAGAGAATTATGACTCATTTACTGGGCTCTTATTTACCGGTCTTGATCTTTATTGTTGTTTCGGCAATTATTGCGGGGGTTCTTTTGATTATGCCTTACATCGTGGCTTATCGTTCCCCCGATCCTGAAAAATTATCGGCTTATGAATGTGGGTTTAATTCATTTAGTGACGCACGCATGAAGTTTGATATTCGTTTTTATTTAGTTTCGATTTTGTTTATTATTTTTGATCTTGAAGTTGCCTTTCTTTTCCCTTGGGCAGTGTCATTTGGCTCGATAGGTATGTTCGGTTTTTGGTCTATGATTGTGTTCTTAGCACTTTTGACTATCGGGTTTATATATGAATGGAAAAAGGGGGCTCTTGAATGGGATTAATATCTAATAACTCAACGGTTATTGCTCCAAAGCCAAAAGGGATTATAGATCCAAATACGGGTGAATTTATAGGTTCTGACGATAAATTTTTCCGTGATATTGATGCTGAATTATCGGATAAGGGTTTTTTAGTTACTTCAGCGGATGCTTTGATTACTTGGGCGCGCACCGGTTCTTTAATGTGGATGAGTTTTGGTTTGGCTTGTTGTGCTATCGAAATGATGCAATGTTCAATGCCTCATTATGATAATGAGCGTTTTGGATACGCGCCACGTGCTTCACCCCGTCAGTCCGATGTGATGGTAGTAGCTGGTACTTTAACAAATAAAATGGCACCTGCTTTAAGGAAGGTTTATGATCAGATGCCGGAACCCCGTTATGTGATTTCTATGGGATCATGTGCAAACGGTGGTGGATATTACCATTATTCTTATTCAGTTGTTCGTGGATGTGACCGTATTGTGCCTGTGGATATTTATGTTCCGGGCTGTCCCCCTACGGCAGAAGCATTGCTATATGGTATATTATTGTTGCAAAAGAAAATTCGTCGTACCGGCTCAATAGAGCGATAGGGAGCTTTTGTTGTTTATGAGTGAAACATTGAGAGAACTTGCTACCTATTTGAAAAATAAATTAGGAGATAAGCTTGAAGAAACTGTTTTTGCATTTGGTGAATTGACCATTATATCGCGTCTTGATGCAATTACGGATGTTTTAACGTTTGTTCGCGATGATTCTCGCTGTCAGTTCATTAACATTACCGACATTAGTGGCGTTGATTATCCTTCTCGTGATAAACGTTTTGATGTCTCTTATCAATTATTATCTCCTCGTCATAATTTACGGTTGCGTGTTAAAGTGCGTACTGATGAAAATACTCCTGTTGCTTCTGCTTGTTCGATTTATCCTGGGGCAGAATGGTATGAGCGTGAGACATACGATATGTATGGGATTTTATTTTCAGGTCATCCAGATTTAAGACGGATCTTAACTGATTATGGATTTGAGGGGTATCCTCTACGCAAAGATTTTCCCGTAACGGGTTTTGTCGAATGCCGTTACGATAATGAAGCAAAGAGGGTGATTTACGAACCTGTTGTTTTGCGACAAGAAATGCGTAATTTTGATTTTCTTTCTCCTTGGGAGGGGGCTCAATATGTTTTGCCATGTGATGAGAAAGCAGATGGTGAAAAATGATATTGAGGCTGACAAGGTATGGTATTAGTAATGAAATTCTTAAATAATTAAGTATTTAAAAATTTTAAGAGTTTTTGTTAAAGTTTGATATAAAGTTTTTTAAAGGCAAGGGGTTAGTTGTGGCTGAGGTCAATGTTCGAAACTTTAATATCAATTTTGGTCCGCAACATCCTGCCGCGCATGGGGTTTTGCGCATGGTTCTGGAATTGGACGGTGAAGTTGTGGAGCGTGTAGATCCACATATTGGACTGTTGCATCGCGGTACCGAAAAATTAATGGAAACAAAAACTTATCTTCAAGCGGGTCCTTATCTAGATCGTTTGGATTATGTTGCTCCTATGAATCAGGAGCACGCTTTTGTACTTGCCATTGAAAAATTATTGGGTGTTGAGGTTCCCAAACGAGGGCAGTTAATACGTGTTTTGTTTTCAGAAATTGGGCGTATTCTGAATCATTTACTTAATGTGACAACGCAAGCTATGGATGTTGGTGCTTTGACACCGCCGCTTTGGGGATTTGAGCAACGTGAAAGATTGATGATTTTTTATGAGCGTGCGTGTGGTGCACGTCTTCATGCAAATTATTTTCGCCCTGGTGGTGTGCATCAAGATTTACCAGAATCTTTAATTGAAGATATTGGTAATTTTATTGATCCTTTTCTTGTTGCTCTTGGTAAACTGGATGCGCTTGTGACGCCAAATCGGATTTTTAAGCAGCGTAATGTCGATATTGGCGTGGTAAGTATTGATGAAGCTTGGGCGCGGGGTTTTTCTGGGGTAATGATTCGTGGAGCTGGTGTGCCGTGGGATCTGCGTAAAAGTCAACCTTATGAATGTTACGATGAAATGGAATTTGATATTCCTGTAGGCAAAAACAGCGATTGTTATGATCGCTATCTCATTCGTATGGAAGAGATGCGTCAATCAGCAAAAATTATGCGCCAATGTGTAGATCGTTTGCTTAGCACTGAAAGAAATGAACCCGTCACAAGTTTAGATCGCAAGATTGTGCCACCAAAGCGGTGCGAAATGAAAAGTTCGATGGAAGCGCTTATTCACCATTTTAAACTTTATACGGAAGGTTTTCATACTCCCCCTGGAGAAGTATATGTTGCTGTGGAAGCTCCCAAGGGTGAGTTTGGCGTTTATCTTGTTTCTGATGGTACCAATAAGCCTTATCGTGTTAAATTGCGTGCTCCTGGTTTTGCTCATCTTCAAGCCATGGACTTTTTAACCCGAGGTCATATGTTGGCAGATGCTACAGCTATTTTAGGTTCGATTGATATTGTTTTTGGGGAGGTTGATCGCTAATGTCCGTGCGCCGTCTTGCAGATGATGTCTACCAGCCTAAAGAGTTTTCTTTTACCAAGGAAAATCAGATATGGGTAAAAAATACCATAGAAAAATATCCTGTAGGGCGTGAGCAGTCTGCTGTAATTCCATTGTTAATGCGTGCTCAAGAGCAAGATGGTTGGGTGACACGTGCGGCGATTGAGCATATCGCTCAGATTCTTTCTATGGCTTATATTCGTGTTCTAGAGGTTGCGACTTTTTATACTCAGTTTCAGCTCCAGCCTGTTGGAACAAGGGCGCATATTCAAGTTTGTGGTACAACTCCTTGTATGCTACGTGGTTCTGGTGAATTGATTAAAGTTTGTCAGAAAAAAATTCACCATGAACCTTTTGTTACCAATCAGGATGGAACCTTATCATGGGAAGAGGTAGAGTGTCTTGGTGCTTGTGTGAATGCTCCAATGGTTATGATTTTTAAAGATACTTATGAAGATCTTACAGCTGAGCGTCTTGAAGAAATTATTGATGCATTTGAAGCAGGTAAAGGTTCTGAGATAGCGGTTGGTCCGCAAAGTAGTCGTAAATCATCGGAACCGATTAGTGGTTTAACTTC
The DNA here is from genome assembly GCF_039543045.1 of Bartonella jaculi. NCBI lineage: Bacteria > Pseudomonadati > Pseudomonadota > Alphaproteobacteria > Hyphomicrobiales > Bartonellaceae > Bartonella > Bartonella jaculi. Next base: position 102,279 of record NZ_BAABIZ010000006.1, on the reverse strand, counting down.
TCTTATTGATGAAGAAAAAAAGAAGCCACTTAAACCTTCAAAGAAAAAGGATAAGGAAAAGAGAACATAATAGGTATTTTTTTGAAAAAATATTTTATTATTCTACCCATGATGACTAGATTTAACGACAAGTAAAAAGTCTTGAAAAGATATTTAAAAATTGCATTTGAGGAAAAGCTAAGAATGCTATGGAAAAGAGAAAAAAGGGTGGGGTATGCTGGCTGATAAAGATCGCATTTTCACCAATCTGTATGGTTTAAAAGACAAATCATTAAAGGCTGCGATGTTGCGTGGACATTGGGATGGTACCAAGGCGATTATCGACAAAGGTCGCAATTGGATCATTGATGAAGTGAAGGCTTCAGGTTTGCGTGGACGTGGTGGTGCTGGTTTTCCTACAGGAACGAAGTGGTCTTTTATGCCAAAACAGAGTGATGGTCGACCTCATTATTTGGTTGTAAATGCAGACGAATCAGAACCGGGAACATGTAAAGACCGCGATATTTTACGGCATGATCCCCATACTTTAATTGAAGGATGTGCAATTGCTACTTTTGCGATGGGAGCGAATGTTGCTTTTATTTATATTCGTGGTGAATATATTCGTGAGCGTGAAGCGCTTCAAGCTGCCGTTGATGAATGTTATGATGCAGGTTTGCTTGGCAAAAAAACGAAATATGGGCATGCTTGTGATATTATTATTCATCATGGTGCGGGTGCTTATATTTGTGGTGAAGAAACGGCTCTTCTGGAAAGTCTTGAAGGGAAAAAGGGACAGCCTCGGCTTAAACCACCATTTCCTGCAAATATGGGGATTTATGGCTGCCCAACAACAGTAAATAATGTAGAGTCCATCGCCGTTGTTCCAACGATTTTGCGTCGGGGCGCTTCGTGGTTTTCATCAATCGGACGTGCAAATAATGTTGGAACGAAATTGTTTATGGTCTCTGGGCATGTTAATGCACCTTGTACATTTGAAGACGCTCTTGGTGTTTCATTTCGTGAATTAATTGAAAAACATACAGGGGGTATTCGTGGTGGATGGGGTAATCTTTTAGCCGTTATTCCTGGTGGGGCTTCTTGTCCGGTCGTTCGTGGCGAAGATATGGTTGATGCGATCATGGATTTTGATGGAATGCGAGATGTCGGATCTTCTTTTGGTACAGGGGGTATGATTGTTATGGATAAATCAACCGATATTATCAAGGCAATTTGGCGTATAGCAGCTTTTTTCAAGCATGAGAGTTGTGGTCAGTGTACACCATGTCGTGAAGGCACGGGTTGGATGATGCGTCTTTTGGGGCGTATGGTTGAGGGAAGAGCGCAAAAACGCGAGATTGATCTTTTGTTTGAAGTGTCTAAACAAGTCGAAGGCCACACTATTTGTGCGCTTGGTGATGCTGCCGCATGGCCTGTACAGGGGTTGATACGTAATTTCCGTCCAGAAATTGAGCGTAGAATTGATAGTTATACGCGAAATGTAGTCCAAAGCAAAAATATTGCTTTAGAAACAGTATAATAAAGGATTTTGTTCTAAGAGCAACGAATGCAAGTTTTAAATGGGTTATCCGTAGGCTGGATGAGTGATGATAAATATCAAAGTTGATGGTAAAGAGATTGAAGTTCCTGATTACTATACGTTGCTTCAAGCTGCTGAGGCAGCTGGTGCTGAAATTCCTCGTTTTTGTTTTCATGAATCTTTATCAATTGCTGGAAATTGCCGTATGTGCTTGGTTGAAGTCAAGGGTGGACCTCCGAAACCCCAAGCTTCTTGTGCTATGGGGGTTCGCGATTTACGGCTAGGGCCTAATGGTGAAGTACCTGAAATTTTTACCAACACGGCGATGGTTAAAAAAGCACGTGAAGGTGTTATGGAATTTCTCCTTATCAATCATCCTTTGGATTGTCCTGTCTGTGATCAAGGGGGAGAATGCGATCTTCAAGATCAAGCAATGCTTTATGGGCGTGATTGTTCTCGTTATACAGAAAATAAGCGTGCTGTAGAAGATAAATATATTGGACCACTTGTGAAAACAGTTATGACACGGTGTATCCATTGCACACGTTGTGTTCGTTTTACGACAGAAGTGGCGGGTATTTCTGAGCTTGGTTTGATAGGCCGTGGTGAAGATGCTGAAATTACGACATATCTTGAAAAAGCAATGACATCTGAGTTACAGGGCAATGTTATTGATCTTTGTCCCGTGGGGGCTTTAACTTCAAAACCTTATGCATTTCATGCACGTCCATGGGAATTAATTAAAACGGAATCAATTGATGTGATGGATGCACTTGGCAGTGCCATTCGCATTGATAGTCGTGGTCGTGAAGTTATGCGGATTCTGCCGCGTACAAATGAAGATGTAAATGAGGAATGGATTTCTGATAAGACGCGTTTTATTTGGGATGGACTGCGCACTCAGCGGCTTGATAGACCATATGTGCGCAAAGATGGAAAGTTTCAGCCTGTAAGTTGGACGGAAGCTTTTGCAAAAATTAAAATGGTGGTTTCCAAAACCTTGCCAGAAAAAATTGGAGCGATTGCTGGAGATCTTGCGTCTGTTGAGGAAATGTACGCGCTTAAAACATTGCTGCTTTCATTGGGGTCGGAGATATTTGATTGTCGTCAAAGAGGGATGGTTTTATCTCCTGAATTCGGGCGTTCAAGTTATATTTTTAATCCGACGATTGCAGGTATTGAACAGGCTGATGCATTGCTTATTGTGGGATCTAATCCGCGTTATGAGGCTGCTGTTTTAAATGCACGTATTTTAAAGCGCCAACGGATGGGGCAGTTTCCTATCGCATTAATTGGGGAAAAGGTCGATTTACGTTATCCTTATTCTTATCTTGGCGCTGGTACGAATGCATTGAATGCACTTGTTCGTGGAGAAGAAGCGTTTTTTAATGTGTTAAAAGAATCTGAAAAGCCACTTATTCTTATCGGGGAGGGAGCTCTTTCAGGTAAGGAAGGTTTGTCTGTTTTAAAGAGTCTTGCAAAATTAGCGGATAGTATTGGGGCCCTTAGCGAGAAATGGAATGGGTTTGGTGTTCTTCACAATGCTGCTTCCATTGTTGGAGGGTTGGACATAGGCTTTACTTCCAAGCTTGGGATTGCAAATATTCTTAAAACCTGTGAGGTTTTATTTTTACTTGGTGCTGATGAAGTAGAATTAGCTAATACAAAAGCTTTTACGATTTATATTGGTAGCCATGGTGATAAAGGTGCACATGCTGCTGATGTTATTTTGCCAGCATCAACTTATACTGAAAAATCAGGGCTTTATGTGAATACAGAAGGGCGTGTTCAAATGACAAATCGGGCTGGTTTTGCCCCAGGTGAAGCAAAAGAAGATTGGGCTATTTTACGTGCTTTATCGGATGTTTTAGGACAAAAACTACCTTTTGATTCGCTTTCTCAATTAAGACAGAGCTTGTTTAATGATTATCCACACCTTTGTGCCATTGATGATATAGTGCCTTCCGATATAGATGATCTTAAAGCGCTTGGTGCACAAATGATTGTTTTAGAGGCACAAACATTTCCTTCTATGGTAAAAGACTTTTATTTGACAAATCCGATAGCACGTGCTTCTGCCGTTATGGCGGAATGTTCATCTCTTGCAAAGAGTCGTGCTACGCAAGCTGTAGAGTAAGGGCAGAGGAAAAAGAATAATGATGTATGATTTCTTTATGACTTGGTTATTGCCATTACTCATTATAGTTGGAAAAACACTTCTCCTTTTAGTTGTTCTTCTCGTTTTAGTTGCTTATCTTCTTTACGCAGATAGAAAGATTTGGGCGGCTGTACAATTGCGTCGTGGACCAAATGTTGTTGGTCCATGGGGATTGTTACAGTCTTTTGCGGATTTAATTAAATTTGTTGTTAAAGAGCCTATTATTCCTGCTGGTGCTAATAAGGGTGTTTTTCTGTTGGCACCTTTTATATCTGCTACACTTGCTTTATCAACGTGGGCTGTTATTCCCGTTAATGAAGGCTGGGAAGTTGCGAAGATTAATGTTGGTTTGCTTTATATCTTAGCCATTTCATCTCTTGAGGTTTATGGTGTTATCATGGGGGGATGGGCATCAAATTCGAAATATCCTTTCTTAGGAGCTCTTCGTTCAGCTGCACAGATGGTTTCTTATGAGGTTTCCATTGGGTTTGTGCTTGTAACCGTCATTTTAGTGAGTGGTTCATTGGATCTCACTACAATTGTTCATAAACAAAGTTCTGGAATTGGTACAACTCTTGGTCTTCCCTTTAACAGTTTTCTTGATTGGAATTGGTTAGTGCTTTTTCCAATGTTTATTATATTTTTTATTTCTGCACTTGCAGAGACAAATCGTCCTCCTTTTGATTTGGTCGAAGCTGAATCTGAACTTGTAGCTGGTCACATGGTTGAGTATTCTTCAACGCCTTATATGCTTTTTTTCCTTGGTGAATATGTTGCTATTGTTTTAATGTGCGCATTAACAACCATTTTATTTTTAGGTGGTTGGTTACCTCCCTTGGATGTTTGGTGGCTTAATTGGGTTCCTGGTATTATTTGGTTTGTTCTAAAAGTTTGTTTTGTATTTTTTTGGTTTGCTATGGTCAAAGCATTTGTTCCGCGTTATCGTTATGATCAGCTTATGCGGCTTGGTTGGAAGGTCTTTCTTCCTCTCTCACTAGCGATGGTTGTGATAACTGCTGCTTTCTTAAAATATACTGGTTTTGCTTAAGAGGAGCTCTTTATATGTCAGGTCTTATTCAAGCAGCTAAATCACTCCTTTTACTGGAATTTGTGAGTGCTTTTTTCTTGGCAATGCGTCAGTTTTTTTCACCAAAACCTACGATTAATTATCCTTATGAGAAGGGGGTTGTTTCTCCGCGTTTTCGTGGTGAACATGCGCTACGTCGTTACCCAAATGGTGAAGAACGGTGCATTGCCTGTAAATTATGTGAAGCAATTTGCCCTGCTCAAGCTATTACAATTGAAGCAGGACCACGGCGCAATGACGGTACGCGTAGAACTGTCCGTTATGATATAGATATGGTTAAGTGTATTTACTGCGGTTTTTGTCAAGAAGCATGTCCGGTTGAGGCTATTGTCGAAGGTCCGAATTTTGAGTTTGCGACGGAAACGCGTGAAGAGCTTTATTATGATAAAGAAAAGCTTTTATTGAATGGAGATCGCTGGGAGCGTGAAATTTCTCGAAATATATTGATGGATGCACCTTATCGTTAAGTGTATCGTTGAATGAGGTGTCGGATAATTTTTCCGATAAATTGTAATCTGGTATGAAGTGTTATACCAATTGTTTGATTATTTGAGGAGAAGCCTATGCTAACGGATCTAGCGGCGGCATTTTTCTATTTGTTTGCTTTTATTATGCTTGCGAGTGCTGTTGTTGTTATTACAGCCCGCAATCCTGTGCATTCAGTCTTATTTTTAATATTAGCATTTTTTAATGCTTCTGCTTTGTTTTTGCTTGCAGGAGCGGAATTTTTAGGGCTTATTCTGCTTGTTGTTTATGTTGGAGCTGTCGCTGTTTTGTTTTTATTTGTGGTTATGATGCTTGATGTTGATTTTGCTGAGTTTAAAAGCGGTGCACTTCGGTATGCTCCTATTGGAGTTTTTATTGGTTTTGTTGTTGCCGTAGAATTAATTATTGTTTTTATTGGTAGCCATTTTTCTCCAGTTATCGGAATACATATTACGCAACCAATGCCAGATTTAGCACAGCGAACAAATACACAAGCATTAGGCGATATTCTCTATACGGATTATGTTTTTTACTTTCAAATTGCTGGAATAATTTTATTGGTTGCAATGATTGGTGCTATTGTTTTGACACTTCGTCATAAATCGGGTGTAAAGCGACAATCTATTGCGGCGCAAGTTTCTAGAACAGTAGAAAATGCAATTGAAATCAAACAAGTTGAATCAGGTAAGGGCGTTTAAGGGGGGACTATGCACATTGATATTATTCATTATCTGATTGTTTCTGCTTTAATGTTTACAATTGGTATTGCTGGAATTTTTCTCAACAGAAAAAATGTGATTATTATCTTGATGTCTATTGAGCTTATATTGCTTTCAGTGAATCTCAATTTTGTTGCGTTTTCAGCGTTTCTTCACGATCTTGTTGGTCAAATATTCGCTTTATTTATTTTAACCGTAGCAGCTGCTGAAGCCGCAATTGGTTTAGCAATTCTTGTGGTTTTTTTCCGTAATCGTGGTTCTATTGCGGTTGAAGATGTTAATGTAATGAAAGGCTGACCAGTGATGTATTATACGATCGTCTTTCTTCCACTTTTGGGCTTTTTAATTGCTGCTATAGGTGGAAAAACTATAGGAGATCGAGCGAGTGAATTGGTAACTTGTAGCTTTATGGTAATTGTTGCGATATTGTCTTGGGTAGCCTTTTTTAATATTGCACTTGGTCATGCTCCAATGGTTGATATATTGGTATTACATTGGCTTACCGTCGATGGATTAACTTTTGATTGGGCATTGCATGTTGATACTTTAACAGCTGTCATGCTTATTGTTGTAAATAGTGTTTCGGCATTAGTGCATATTTATTCAATTGGTTATATGCACCACGATCCTTCAAGGTCCCGTTTTTTTTCTTATCTTTCTTTATTTACATTTATGATGCTTATGTTGGTGACATCCAATAATTTAATTCAGATGTTTTTTGGATGGGAAGGTGTGGGGCTTGCTTCTTATTTGCTCATTGGTTTTTGGTTTCAACGCGATTCTGCAAACAAAGCAGCGATGAAGGCTTTTGTGGTGAACCGTGTTGGAGATTTTGGTTTTCTCTTAGGAATTTTTAGTATTTTTGTTTTATTCCAATCGGTTGATTTTGCCTCTATTTTTGCAAAAGCTGCCGACAATAATTTTGTACAAAGTGTGACATTTGGGTATTGGCATCTTGATGGTCAGACAGCAATTACTGTTACCTGCTGTTTGTTATTTATAGGTGCTATGGGAAAATCAGCACAATTTCTTTTACATACATGGCTTCCTGATGCAATGGAGGGACCAACGCCTGTGTCAGCACTTATTCATGCAGCAACAATGGTAACGGCCGGCGTTTTTATGGTTGCGCGTATGTCCCCAATTTTTGAGCTTTCTTCAACTGCTTTGACTATAATTATTATTGTTGGTGCAACAACTGCATTTTTTGCAGCAACTGTCGGATTGGTGCAAAATGACATTAAGCGGGTTATTGCTTATTCTACCTGTTCGCAACTTGGTTATATGTTTGTTGCATTAGGTGTTGGAGCTTATGGAGCCGCTGTTTTTCACCTTTTTACCCATGCTTTTTTTAAGGCTTTATTATTTCTTGGTGCAGGTTCTGTAATTCACGCTGTATCTGATGAACAAGATATGCGAAAAATGGGCGGGTTGCGTAAACATATACAAGCAACTTATTGGATGATGATCATAGGAACTATTGCGTTGACCGGTGTTGGAATTCCAGGGACATTTTTGGGGACTGCTGGTTTTTTCTCCAAGGATGCGATTATAGAGTCCGCTTTTGCATCCCATAATATTGCTTCAGGATATGCTTTTTGGCTTCTTGTTTTTTCAGCTTTATTGACCAGTTTTTATTCGTGGCGGCTTATATTTATGACATTTCATGGTAAACCACGTGCAACTGTTGATGTTATGCATCATGTTCATGAATCACCTCTAGTTATGTTGCTTCCCCTCTTTATTTTATCTATTGGAGCAATGTTTGCTGGAGCTGTTTTCCAATCTTACTTTTTTGGTGACTTGTATGAGGCTTTTTGGAAGGGGGCGTTATTTACAAACAGCCATAATCATATTCTTCATGATGTCCACGATGTATTCAATTGGGTAAAATGGTCACCTTTTATAGCGATGGTTCTTGGATTTATGCTAGCCTATTTATTCTATATTGCTATTCCTTCTCTCCCCAAGAAATTGGCTGGATTTATGCCTAGAGTGCATCACTTTCTTTACCAAAAATGGTATTTTGATCAATTATATCATTTTTTGTTCGTTCGTTCTTCTTTAAGAATTGGTGCCTTTCTTTGGAAGGTGGGAGACGGTAAGATTATTGATGGTTTAGGTCCGAACGGTATCGCAGCGCGTGTTGTTGATATTACAAATAGAGTTGTTCGAATGCAGACAGGCTATCTTTATCATTATGCATTTGCAATGCTTATTGGCATTGCATCGCTGATCACATGGATGATGATCGGGGGCGTAAACTGATGACTGATTGGCCTATTCTTTCTACGGTTACATTTTTGCCGCTTGTTGGTGTGATTTTGATTTTGTTTATCAAAGATGATAGCGAAGCAGCACGACATAATATACGCAATGTAGCATTTTTTACGAGTGTTTTTGTTTTCATTATTTCCTTAATTATTTGGGCGGGTTTTGATTATACAAACGCTCATTTTCAAATGGTTGAGAAATTCGATTGGTTAGGAGGGGGCATCAACTATCATATGGGAATTGATGGTATTTCTATTCTTTTTGTTGTTCTTTCAGCTTTTCTTTTGCCTTTCTGTATTTTAGCAAGTTGGGAGAATATTAAAGATAGATTAAAGGCTTATATGATTGCTTTTCTTCTTCTTGAAGTTGCGATTATTGGAGTCTTTTGTGCTCTTGATGCAATATTATTTTATGTTTTTTTTGAAGGTAGCCTTATTCCAATGTTTATTATTATAGGTGTTTGGGGTGGGGCGCGTCGTGTTTATGCGAGTATGAAGTTTTTTCTTTACACTTTACTTGGATCAGTGCTTATGCTGGTTGCCATTATGGCTATGTATTGGGAAGCTGGAACACTCGATATACCAACTTTATTAACTTACCAATTTCCAGTACAGATGCAAATGTGGTTATGGCTTGCGTTTTTTGCGTCTTTTGCAGTTAAAATGCCGATGTGGCCGGTCCATACATGGTTACCGGATGCACATGTAGAAGCACCGACAGCTGGTTCCGTTATTTTAGCTGGTGTCTTACTCAAATTAGGCGGTTATGGTTTTCTTCGTTTTTCTTTACCAATGTTTCCTATTGCCTCATCTTATTTTGCTCCTTTGGTTTTCACGTTATCGCTTATTGCGATTATTTATACATCACTGGTTGCTCTTGTTCAAAATGACATAAAAAAACTTATTGCTTATTCCTCAATAGCGCATATGGGATATGTGACGATGGGCATTTTTGCTGCGAATGAACAGGCTGTCCAAGGTGCTATTTATCAAATGCTATCGCATGGAATTGTTTCGGCAGCTTTATTCCTTTGTGTTGGGGTTATCTATGATCGCTTGCACACACGTGAAATTTCAGCTTTTGGCGGTTTAGTGAATAACATGCCAAAATATGCCGTTGTTTTCTTAATTTTCACGATGGCAAATGTTGGTTTACCGGGCAGCTCAGGATTTTTGGGTGAATTTTTAACCTTAATAGGTGTTTTTCAAGTGAATAAATTGGTTGTTATTTTTGCTACAACTGGTGTTATTTTGTCAGCTGCCTATGCACTTTATCTTTATCGGCGTGTGGTTTTTGGTTCTTTGGATAAAGAGAACTTAAAAGTACTTGTTGATCTCTCGTTAAGAGAGAAATTCATTCTCTATCCGATGGTTATTCTTACAATATTTTTTGGTATCTATCCAACCCCTATTCTTAAAGCAACGGCGTTTTCTGTAGAAACCCTTGTCAATAGACTACACTAGATTAAGAGAAGAATGCTCATGCAAACTGAAATAATAGCGCAATTAGTGTTAATTTTTCCGGAGATTTTAATAGCATTGGGAGCGATAGTTTTGCTTTTGATTGGTGTCTATTCCAATGTACGTTCTTCTTTAACTGTGACGGGTTTGGCTATCGCCCTTTTTGTTGCAACTATTGTTATTATTGTCGTTTTTCCGAAAAGTGGCTTATTTCAAAACAATGCACTTATTATCGATTCTTTCAGCCGTTATATGAAAATTTTAACGCTTATTGGTGCACTCTTTGCTCTTATTATGTCTGTTGATTTTACCTATAATCATAAGTTTGATGTATTTGAATTTCCGGTACTCGTTCTTTTAGCAACTCTTGGCATGATGCTCATGATCTCAGCGGGGAATATGCTGTCTCTTTATATGGGGTTAGAACTGCAGTCTTTAGCCTTATATGTTCTCGCTGCGATCAATCGTGACAATGTAAAATCTTCTGAAGCCGGTATAAAATACTTTGTTTTAGGAGCATTATCTTCAGGATTACTGCTTTATGGTATTTCCTTGCTTTATGGTTTTACCGGTCAAATTGGTTTTCACGAAATTGCTGTTGCTTTAAAAGGTGAAAACTTGCAATTGGGGGTTATCTTTGGAATTGTCTTTGTTTTAGCTGGTTTAGCTTTTAAAATTTCTGCTGTTCCGTTTCATATGTGGACGCCTGATGTTTACGAAGGGGCACCAACACCAATTACAGCATTTTTTGCTGGCGCTCCTAAGGTTGCGGCAATGGCATTAATCGTTCGTATTATTGTTATGACCTTCATTCCGCTAGGGAGTACTGATGGCTCTATGCCTGCGTGGCAGCAAATTTTGGTATTTATGGCAATTGCATCAATGATACTGGGTGCATTTGCTGCAATTGGTCAGAGCAATATTAAGCGTTTAATGGCCTATTCGTCGATCAGTCATATGGGATATGCACTTGTTGGTTTAGCTGCTGGGGATGTGCTTGGGGTAAAAAGCGTTATTCTTTATATGACTATTTATCTTGGTATGACGATTGGTTCATTTGCCTTTATTCTTGGGATGCGGTCTAGTGGTGGAAATGTTGAAAATATTTATGATCTTTCAGGATTGGTAAAAACAAATCCGTTTATGGCTGTTGTGATGACGATACAGCTTTTTTCTTTAGCCAGCATACCTCCCATGGCTGGTTTTTTTGGAAAGTGGTATACGTTTTCTGCGGCTGTTCATGCTGGACTTACTCCCCTTGCTATCGTTGGGATGGTAGCATCTGTTGTTGGGGCTTTTTATTATTTGCGAATCATTAAAATTATGTGGTTTGATGATGCAAAAGCGCATTTTGTTGTTTTGTCGAATGAGCTTCAATTTTGCCTCGGTCTTTCTGCATTATTCATTTTATTTTATATGCTTTTTGGAGTTTGGTTTGCTGAGTTGGCAGAAAAAGCAGCAGCCGCATTGTTTTAATGAATATGGTTTATATCTTATCAGATTTTGCACAAAAGCAAGGATACGCCGTTGAATCATACGAAAGTGTTGATTCAACAAATCTCATTGCGCAACGAAAAGCGCAAGCTGGTCATCAAGGTTATCTCTGGGTTGTTGCGCAAGAACAATCACAGGGAAGAGCGAGAAGAGGTAGGACATGGTCTAGTCCAAAAGGTAACCTTTATTCTAGTCTTTTGTTAACTGATGATATTGTTCATCAAACTGCTGCTCAGCTTGGTTTTGTTGCTGGAATAAGTGTGGTAGAAGCGGTAAAACAATTTATACCAGATGAAAAGCAAATGAACGGTGTTGTTAGTTTAAAATGGCCAAATGATATTTTGTTACGAGGCGCTAAAAGCTCTGGAGTTTTGCTCGAGATTTTTAAATTGACACCACAACAATATGCATTAGTGATTGGTATTGGAATGAATGTAAAGCATCATTATGACGGTGCGCCATATCCGACTTCAAGCCTAAAAAACATTGGTTTACATATTAATGCGGGACAGTTATTTACGGCTTTAACAGAGTCTTTTTCTAAAAATTATCTCCTTTGGAAAAAGTCAGGAGGATGCGATATAATCCGCGAAAAATGGCTTTTATACTCTGCTCATCTTGGGCAGCATGTCAAAGTGGTTAATGATGAAAAAGTTATCGAAGGTATTTTCGATGGGCTTGATAAGGATTTTAACTGCATCATAAAACAAAAAAATGGTCAGCAAGCAATTATAACAGCTGGAGATGTTCATTTTGGTTCGGCTGCTTCTGCTCATGCCAGTCGTTATTAATTGATAAAATTTTATTTCATCATCAGATTATCTTAATGATTTAGGAGATGTTTATGGTTGCGGCCAACGAGAATGAATTTGTTTTTTTACCTTTAGGAGGGGTAGGTGAAATAGGGATGAATCTCGCTGCTTATGGATTTGGCCCCCCAAATCTTCGTGAATGGCTTCTTGTTGATATGGGTGTCAGTTTTGCTGGACCTGAATTACCAGGGGCAGATCTTATTTTGCCTGATATTCGTTTTCTAGAAAGTGAAAAACATAATGTGCGTGGTCTTGTTTTGACACATGCTCATGAAGATCATTATGGTGCCGTTCTTGATTTATGGCCAAAGCTTAACGTTCCACTTTACTGTACGCCTTTTACGGCAGGATTATTAGAGAGTAAAAGGCAATCAGATTTTGGATCTCATAAAATTTCATGCAATATTTTTCAAGCTGGTGATTGTTTTCAAGTTGGTTCCTTTGCAATCGAAGCTATTGCCGTTAGTCATTCAATTCCAGAATCTGTATCTTTGGCAATTACAACGTCTTTAGGCACCGCGATTCATACTGGCGATTGGAAAATTGATCATACACCTTCGCTTGGGTCTGTAACAGATGAAAAACGGTTTCGCGCTTTAGGCAAAAAAGGTGTTTTAGCGTTGCTTTGTGATTCTACGAATGCGTGTCGAGATGGTATATCATCATCAGAGCAGCAAGTTCAGACAAGTCTTTCTGAAATTCTTTCGAAAGCGGAAGGACGAGTTGCTCTCGCAACTTTTGCATCTAATGTTGGTCGGATACGTTCAATTGCTCTTGCAGCTGAATCTGTTGGGCGCCAAGTTCTTGTCGTTGGACGTTCTCTTAAGCGAAGTATTATGGTTGCGCAAGAGCTTGGTTATATGAACGGTTTAGCGCCATTTGTTTCGGAAGAAGATTATGGTTACATCCCGCGAAAAGATATCGTTTTAATTGTAACAGGCAGTCAAGGTGAGCCGCGTGCTGCCTTAGCTAAACTGTCGCGAAATGAAATGAGAAATATTGCACTTTCTGCTGGAGATACGGTTATTTATTCTTCACGAAGTATTCCAGGAAACGAAAAATCTATTCTTGAGATACAAAATCGTTTTATAGATTTGGGAATTAAAACGATTACAAATGAAGATGCTCTTGTCCACGTTTCAGGCCATCCTCGTCGTTTAGAACTTTTACAGATGTATGATTGGGTAAAACCACAGATACTTGTTCCTGTACATGGTGAGGCAATGCATCTTGCTACTCAAGCAGCTTTAGCACGTGAAGCAGGTATTAAGATTATTGCTGATATTAGAAATGGTAATATGCTGCGTCTTGCGCCAGAGCCTGTAGAGGTTATTGATCAAGTCCCCGTTGGTCGGATCTATAAGGATGGTTGCCTTATTGGTGATGAAGATGCATTAGGGATACGTGAGCGGCGTAAATTAAGTTATGCTGGTTATGTTGCTGTTTCTCTCCAGATGAACAGCAAACATGATATAGAGGGTGATATTAGTTTGATCACATCCGGTTTACCTGAAAGTAATGGGAAAGGGGAAAGTTTGAAAGATATTCTTTTAGATGTTGTGGAAAACACTTTTTATAATATTCCGCGCGTTAAAAGAAAAAGTAATGAACTTATTCGAGAAGCAATACGGCGCGCAGTGAGAGCAGCAGTTAATGAAGTTTGGCGAAAAAAGCCTGTCTGTACAGTTTTTTTACACAGTTCAAAATAAAATATTCTAATATTACGTTATTTCATTTTTAATGACAGAAAGAAAATTATCAGATCATTGTATCGCTAAAAATAAGCAAGAGAGCAGATAAATTTTTCAACAACGTGATCGTTATGTTTGCAAGCATTGAGAATATAGTTATAGATGAGCGTATATATACTTAAATTGTTTTGAAATGATGGGCTTAGTTAGGAGTTAGTTATTTAATGCGTCTTTCTCAATATTTCCTTCCACTTTTAAAAGAGAATCCTAAGGAAGCAGAGATTGTTTCTCATCGGCTCATGTTGCGTTCCGGAATGATTCGCCAGCAAACATCAGGAATTTATTCTTGGCTTCCCTTGGGTAAAAAAGTGCTTGATAAAGTTTGTAAAATTATACGTGAGGAGCAAGAACGCGCTGGTGCTATAGAAATATTAATGCCGACAATTCAATCTGCGGATCTTTGGCGTGAAAGTGGTCGTTATGATGATTATGGTTTGGAAATGCTCCGCATTAAAGATCGTCAAAAGCGTGATTTACTTTATGGTCCAACTAATGAAGAGATGGTAACAGATATTTTCCGTTCCTATATTCGTTCTTATAAGGATCTTCCACTCAATCTGTACCATATTCAATGGAAGTTTCGTGATGAAATCCGTCCACGTTTTGGTGTGATGCGCTCACGAGAATTTTTAATGAAGGATGCTTATTCTTTTGATCTTAATTATGAAGGTTCTCAAACATCTTATAATCGTATGTTTATTGCTTATTTACGCACTTTTGCTCGTCTTGGCTTAAGAGCAATTCCTATGCGTGCTGATACAGGTCCAATTGGTGGTGAGCTCAGCCATGAATTTATTATTTTGGCTGAAACGGGAGAGAGTGTTATATTTTGTGATAAACAATTTCTTGAGCTCACTATTCCAGACAGTTCAATTGATTTTTATGATACAGTTATTTTAGCTGATATTGTTAAACAGTGGACGTCTTTTTATGCTGCAACAGAAGAAATGCATAATGAAGAAGAGTGGGCTAAAGTTTCTGATCATAATCGTCTTTCAGCGCGTGGTATTGAAGTAGGACATATTTTCCACTTTGGCACGAAATATTCTGCTCCAATGGGAGCAAAAGTTATGGGACAAGATGGAAAAGAGCATGTTGTCTCTATGGGATCTTATGGCATTGGACCTTCGCGTCTTGTTGCTGCAGCTATTGAAGCTTCTCATGATGAAAATGGTATTATTTGGCCAAGCTCTATGGCGCCATTTGACTTTGGTATCATCAATATGAAACCAGATGATGAGAAATGTACACATGCGTGTGAAACTCTCTATCGGGGATTAAGACATGCTGGTTTTGACCCATTATTAGATGATAGAAATGAGCGTCCTGGAACCAAATTTGCAACAATGGATTTAATTGGTTTGCCGACACAAATAATTGTTGGACCTAAAAGCCTTGCTCAAAATGAAGTTGAAATGAAAGATCGAAAAACGGGTATTAAAAAATCTCTAACGGTTGAAAATGTACTCAGCCAATTTTCTGTAATTTAATAGGCAATATTATGAAGTGGTTGAGGAGTAAATGGTTTTCATCTTATGAGTGGATGATTGCTTTTCGTTATATGATTCCTAATAAAAAACATGTTGTAGCATCTGTTATTTCAATCATTTCTCTCATTGGAATTATGTTAGGAGTATTTGCTCTTGTTGTTGTTATGGCAGTAATGAATGGTTTCCGTACAGAGCTTCTTAATCGTATTCTTGGCATGAATGGGCACCTTATTGTTCAAACCATTGATTCTGGTTTTCCCAATTATAATACTCTTATTTCTTCTTTAGAGTCCGTAAAGGGTGTAAAGTTTGCTCTCCCTGTCATCGAAGGTCAAGCACTTGTGCAGGGTGAACTTCAAGGAGGATCTGGTGCTTTAGTTCGTGGTATGCGCAAACAAGATTTGGAGAAGCTTAAAACAGTATCTCAGAACATTAAATTAGGGTCACTTTCTCAATTTGATACAGAAGATGGAGTTGCAATTGGAAGTGGTTTAGCAGAAAAATTGGGGCTTACAGTTGGGAGTGATCTTCGTATTATTACACCAGATGGTGATGAGACTCCTTTTGGGGTTACGCCACGTGTTAAGGCTTATAAAGTGACTGCTATTTTTGAAGTTGGTATGTCTGAATACGATTCAATATTCGTTTTTATGCCTCTCCATGAAGCGCAAATGTTTTTTAATTTGGGGGATAAGGTTCAATCTTTAGAATTATTTTTGAATAATCCTGATACTGTTGATCAAATAAAACCAGTTATAGAGAAAGCTGTCGATCAACAGGTCTATTTAATTGATTGGCGTTCCCGCAATCAGGCTTTTTTTTCAGCCTTACAGATTGAACGCAATGTTATGTTTTTCATTCTTTCTCTTATTGTCCTTGTGGCTGCTTTGAATATTATTTCAGGGTTGATTATGCTTGTAAAAGATAAAAGCCATGATATCGCTATTTTGCGCACGATGGGCGCACAACAAGGTGCGATTCTGCGTATATTTATTGTCACTGGTATGATGATTGGATTGCTTGGAACAGTATTGGGCTTAATTTTGGGTGTCATAGCGACCGCGAATATAAATCATATTCAGGACTTTATCTCTTGGTTATTTAATGTCGATGTTTTTAATCCTCAGCTTTATTTTTTAACAAAATTGCCTGCACAAATTGAGTGGGGAGAGACAGTCCTAGTTGCTGTAATGGCTTTATTTTTGTCATTTCTTGCCGCTCTCATTCCGGCATGGCGCGCTGCTAAGTTAGATCCTGTACAAGCTTTGAGGTATGAATAATGGCAGCTATTTTAGAGCTTATAGAAATTGAGCGACATTTTTTTGAGAGTAATAAACCTCTCATTATTTTAGATAAAGCGAATTTTGTTCTTAATCGCGGGGAACTTGTAGCGCTTGTTGCACCATCTGGCGCTGGAAAATCAACACTTCTTCATATCGCTGGGTTATTGGAAAAACCAACCGCTGGTGATGTGATGTTACGGGGTGTTTCTTGTGCAAAACGCTCTGATAGTGAGCGAACGGCTATAAGACGCAATGATATCGGTTTTGTCTATCAATTTCATCACTTGCTTCCAGAATTTACAGCTTTAGAAAATGTCATGATACCGCAAATGATAGCAGGATTTAAAAAATCCATAGCAGAAGATCGTGCACTTAAATTGTTGACATATTTGCGTATTTCTCATCGCGCCAATCATCGTCCATCGGAATTATCCGGTGGTGAACAACAACGTGTTGCTATTGCACGTGCAGTCGCAAATGGCCCTTCTGTTCTCTTAGCTGATGAACCTACGGGCAATCTTGATCCTGTAACTTCAGCTTATGTGTTTCAAGCTTTGTCTGCGCTTGTTCGTCAATCTGGTCTTTCTGCTCTTATTGCGACACATAATTACGGCTTGGCTAAACAAATGCACCGTCGAATTACCCTTAAGGAAAAAAAAATTATTGAACTTCCTTAAGGGTAAGATAAAAAATCTATTCTAATTACCTCATTCAAGGAGACTTTTATGACAGTTTTGGTCGTTGACAAAAATCAACTGGACGTGCGCCGTCGCCGATTGATTTTTCGTGCATGGCATCGAGGTATTCGTGAAATGGATTTAATTTTAGGGCACTATGTGGATGCCCATATTGTTGGGATGAATGATAAAACGGTCTCTCAACTTGAACATATTATGTCTTTTGATGATCGTGATTTACTGATGTGGATTACGGGAGAAGTTCTACCACCATCTGAAGTTGAGGGGCCGCTTTTTCGTGACATTGTAAATTATCATGTCTGCATAAATTGAAATTAGTTCCGATGCCTATATTTAAAAAAATTGTCATTCCTAAAAATATTTCTCCTCATACGATTTTTGATGGGGTTACTGATGGGTTTGAAGCCTTTGCGCTTGCTAAATTAAGTTCAGAAATTGCACAAGGTAAACCACTTATCTATGTTGTCCGCGATGGGACAAAAATTGCTCATTTACAGCAAGTGTTAAATTTTATTGAGCCAAATTTGCCTATACTTCAATTTCCTGGATGGGATTGTTTACCTTATGATCGCGTGTCACCTGGGATTGTTATTACAGCACGTCGACTATCGACTTTGGCACATATAGCAAATTTACGCAAGAATCCATGCCCTGCAATTATATTAACAACAGCAAATGCAATTATACAAAAATTGCCTCCTCGTGAAATGATTGAGGCACAAATTGTTCACGCATGTGTTGGCCAGCGCATGAGCATGGGGCACTTAATTCAATTTTTAGAATTCAATGGTTTTGAGCGTGTTACAGTTGTTCGTGATGTTGGTGAATTTGCCGTGAGAGGGGGAATACTTGATATTTTTTCTCCCGTTGATGTTGAACCTTTACGGCTTGATTTTTTTGGGGATACCTTAGAAACCATCCGCGTATTTGATTCAGAGACGCAAAGAACAACGAATAAAAGAACAGAATTTTTGTTACATTCGATGAGCGAGGTTGTTCTTACACCTGAACTCATCAGCCGATTTAAAAGCAATTATATCCGTACATTTGGTGTATCACAAAAAAATAACATGCTTTATGAAGCAATTTCTCAGGGACGGCGTTTTTCTGGTATGGAGCATTGGTTACCGTTTTTTTATGAGAATCTTGATAGTTTTTTTGATCATTGTGGTGATTTACCTGTTGTTTTTGAGCATCTTACACAAGAGGCTCTCATTGAGCGCTATCGCCTTATTGAAGATTATTATAATGCGCGCAAAGAGCGTGATAACGATCAAGAAAGCTCTACTTCTTATCATCCAATAGAGCCTAGCCTTCTTTATCTAAATCCAGAACAAGTCTTAGAATGTGCACAACAATCTGGGCAACGTATTGATTTCACGCCTTTTAATATTCCACAAACTTTTAAACAAACCATTGTTCATGCGAATGTTAAACTGGGGTATGATTTTGTAGAAGAGCGTAATGCGCAAGAAAAAAATGTTTTTTCAAGTGTCGTTAATCATATTGCTTCATTACGCGCTGCTGGCAAGAAAGTTCTTTTAGCGTGTTGGAGTGAAGGATCTCTCAACCGTTTATTACAAGTTCTTGATGAGCATGGATTGCAAAAAATAGATGTTGTAAAATCATTGCACACTGTTAGGGCAACACCACGTGATCGTATAACCGCTGCTGTTATAATGATTGAACATGGTTTTGAAATGGAAGACTTTGCTATTATAGCAGAGCAAGATATCCTTGGTGATCGATTAATAAGATCCCCAAGACGGCGTAAAAACAATAAAAATTTTATTTCCGAAGTTTCTACTTTAAATTCTGGCGATATCGTTGTGCATATTGACCATGGTATTGGACAATTTGTTGGTCTAAAGACCATCATGACAACAGGAATTTTACGTGATTGCCTTGAAATTAATTATGCTGGAGGTGATCGCCTCTTTTTACCTATTGAGAATATCGAACTTCTCTCACGTTATGGATCAGAAGAAACAGATGTTACGTTAGATAAGTTAGGTGGTGTAGCTTGGCAAGCACGTAAAACACGGTTAAAAAAACATTTATTACAAATAGCTGGGCAATTAATCCGTATAGCTGCGGAGCGCGTTACGCGTTCTGCACCTGTTTTTATTCCACCAGTTGGACTATTCGATGAGTTTGTTGCATGCTTTCCTTATGAAGAAACAGAAGACCAAATGGATGCAATTGAAGCTGTCTTGGACGACTTAGCGGCAGGCAAACCGATGGATCGCTTGATATGTGGTGATGTTGGCTTTGGAAAGACAGAAGTTGCTATTCGCAGTGCTTTTGTCGCAGCATTAAATGGGTATCAAGTTGCTGTTGTTGTACCAACAACTTTGCTTTCACGACAACATTACAAGACTTTTATTGGGCGTTTTCAAGGATTGCCCGTTAAGATTGGTCATGCTTCAAGGCTTGTGAAAGCTAAGGAGCTCGCACAAATCAAAAAAGGTATTTCAGATGGTACGATTGATATTGTCATTGGAACGCATGCATTATTAAGTGATGCAGTCAATTTTTCACGGTTAGGACTTCTTATCATTGATGAGGAGCAGCATTTTGGTGTAAAACATAAAGAGCGTTTAAAAGAGATAAAAAGTGATATTCATGTTCTTACGCTTTCAGCCACCCCTATACCACGCACGTTAGGGTTGGCATTATCGGGTGTGCGTGAACTTTCATTGATAACAACGCCCCCCATTGATAGAATGGCGGTACGTACTTTTATTTCACCTTTTGATGAGCTTATTATACGAGAGACACTGCTTCGAGAATATTACCGTGGTGGACAAAGTTTTTACGTTTGTCCACGTATTTCTGATCTTGGTGTTGTGGAAGAATATCTCAAAACGCATGTCCCTGAACTCAAATTTGTCGTAGCTCATGGACAAATGCCAGCTGGACAACTTGATGATATTATGAATGCATTTTATGATGGGCAATATGATGTGCTGCTATCGACAACCATTATTGAATCAGGTCTTGATATTCCAACAGCCAATACTTTAATTGTGCATCGTGCTGAGATGTTTGGTCTTTCTGCCCTTTATCAGTTACGTGGGAGGGTAGGGCGTTCAAAACAACGTGCTTACGCTCTCTTTACCTTTCCTGCTGGTAAAGTTTTAACTTCTGCTGCTGATCGTCGTTTTAAAGTTTTGCAATCTCTTGATACCTTGGGGGCAGGTTTTCAATTGGCAAGTCATGACATGGATATCCGTGGTTCAGGCAATTTTTTAGGTGAAGAGCAATCAGGGCATATCAAAGAAGTTGGTTTTGAACTCTATCAAAAAATGCTAGAAGAGGCTGTTGCTGAACTAAAAGATGGCGAGCAGAGTGAAGATAAACAATGGTCGCCTCAAATTTCACTTGGCACAACAGTAATGATACCAGAAAATTTTGTGCCTGACTTATCGTTACGTATGGGACTTTACCGTCGTTTAACAGAGCTTGAGGATTTAGAACAAATCGAAGAATTTGGAGCTGAGTTGATCGATCGTTTTGGTCCTTTGCCCCTAGAAGTTCAACACCTTCTTAAAGTTTTTTATATCAAAACATTGTGTCGAAAAGCACATGTGGAAAAATTGGATGCTGGGCCAAAGGGGGTTGTTGTACAATTTCGAAATAATTATTTTGAAAATGCTGTAGCTCTTGTTCAATGGGTTGCCAAGCAGGGCTCTATGGCAAAAATTCGACCAGACCAGAGTATCGTCCTTATTTGTGAGTGGGCTACAGTGAATGAAAGGCTTATTGGAGCAGCGAATATTATGATACAGCTTGCAGAAATGGCACAACAAGATCCTATTTAAGAATCTCTCTATTGAAGTAATAGTGATTGTTCATTTATTAAACTATTTCTTACAGATAAGTTATAAGTTTAAAATTAATATATATAATTTTCTCATTAAAAATTATTTTAAAAACTGTATTATATAATAGAGAATTTATTATTGTTAAATAATATAATAAATATTTCTAAAACATTAATTTATCATATAAAACCTGAAAGTTCTATAAGGAGCGAAACAGATTAATTTTAAAATTTTCTAATATAACTCTAATAAAAAATATATATAAGGAAAATAATAAAAATTGTCCAAAAATTTTAGAATTACATGCATTACTATATATCAAGTATCAGAGCTCGATAACTTAAAAGAATAATTATAAATGTAAAGAAAATGATAAGATCATAAGAGTTAAAGAATTACATAGAAGTTTACTTTAATTATATTGCAATATTGCTTCATTTGTGCAATCTTATCTCATTCCATTGCACTATGGTATCTTATGTATAAGTTTTATAAAAAGCCAATGGATAAAAGGGGGAAGTATACATGAGTCTATAAAGGTTCAACTAGCTTTTTATAGCTTTCTTTCTCGAAATTTGACTTTTCTCTTTATATTGAAGTAAGAGGCATATGAGAGGTGTCGTTTCATTGGTTTGTTTTAAGATACTTGATTGAAATTATATTGAATATTCCTCATGTTGGGGGTATTGTAAAAGCGCGTTGAAAGGATTAACTTAATCATGTCGCATAAAAATGTCTATTTTGCTGTTTCAGTATTAGCTGGAGCCGTTTCTCTTTTTCTTACCACCCATATTCCTGCGAATGCACAAACTTTATCTCAAGGTTGGTACAAGGTTTGTAGTAAGCAGCATGATGTTGATATTTGTAATACAATGAACACTGTTGTATCAAATACTGGACAACCTTTGACGGCTTTTAATCTTGTTGAAATAAAAGGGAAACAAAATGAAAGACGTATAGGCATTCAGGTGCCTACAGGTCGTTTTTTGCCAGAAGGGGTTCATATTCAAATTGGAGATGATTTCTCTAAAAAAATTCCTTATATTATTTGTAATGGGCCAAGCTGTATTGCCAATGATGTCTTAGATGATAAGCTCATTGCTGCTATGAAAAGTGGTTCAAAAATGGTTGTAACCACAACTAATTTCCGTGGCTCAGCTAACCCTATTGAATTTTCTCTTAATGGATTTACAGCTGCTTACACCGGTCCTGGTATGGAGGAAAAAGATTTTCAACAAGAACAAATAAAACTGCAACAAGCCATTCAATCAAAGCAAAAGGAGATTGAAGATCGTATGCGGGCTGAGCAAGAAAAAGCTAAGCAACAGTAATAAATACGCGACATAGAAGAGCATTCTTGAAGCATTTTCTATGTTTGCTTAATTTAAACCGCCACAAAGTATATGGCGGTTTTTTTTACGCTTAACTTTTAGAAAGAGTCCTGCGTTTCCACCAACCAACACGCTGAGTTTTAGGAGCCTCGTCAGGCATTGATGATATAACAACAGGTTGGTTGTCTGGCTCTTCAATTTTGGAGGAAGTTGGCTCGACGCTTTTTTCTATTACAGTTTTTTCCTCTGATGATTCTTTTGTTTGCATTGTTTCTTTAGAGGGTGATTTTTTGCGTGTTTTACGTGTGGATTTTTTACCAGTTGGGGGCGTTTTTTCCTCTCCTTTATCAGCAGATTTATCCACTTTTTTTGTTTTAACTTTATGTACCGAGCTGGCTGTAGATTTTTCTTCCAAAGGTTCTGGTGTTTCTACATTCTGACCGTTTTCAAGAATTTGTTTATTTTGCACTGTTTTTGAAGAACGCACTCTACGCTTTTTAGGTTTAGCAACTGTATCAACTTTTACAGCTTCATCTTGTTGTATAGTTTGGTGTTGTGTATCGCTTTTTATTTCTTCAAATTCTACAGGTTCTACAGGCTTAGGCTTAGGAGTTTGAACACGGCGTTGGCGGTGTTCTGCTTTGATTTCTTCTAAGGCCTGCTTCGCAAAATCTCCCACTGGTTCTGCATAAGGAATACGATGTTGATAAAAATTATTATCCTGATTACGGCGACCACCACGACGTCCCCGACGACGTCCCCGACGACGGAAATCATCATTTGTATCGTCTTTTTTATGATCGGTGGAGAGAGAATTGCTATCAATCTCACTTTGACGATTTTTACGTCGACGTTTCTGTTTTTTTTCAACGGGTGTTGTATCTTCGATAGGTTCGCTCTCTATTAAGATTGCATCTTCAATTTCTTCTTTACTGTCATCTTCAAAGATTAATGCAGGTTGAGAAATTGTTTCCGCTATTGTGCCCTTAGAAATAATAAGATGTTGCGTTCCAATGCTATCGTCTGCTTCAATACTAATATTAAGCTTAAAGCGTGCCTCTAGATTAACAAGAATATTGCGTTTATGATTTAATACATAAAGTGCTGTTGTTACGGGTGTGCGCACAGTAATATTATGTTGCGGATTATGAAGTAGATATTCTTCAATTGAGCGCATAACATGTAAAGCAATTGATGATTCAGAACGGATATTTCCTGTTCCAGCGCAATGCGGACAAGGTTGTGTTGTACTTTCTAAAACCGATATACGAATACGTTGACGACTCATTTCCAGAAGGCCGAAATGTGAAATGTGTCCAACTTGAATACGGGCACGATCGTTTTTCAAACAATCTTTCAACTTTTTTTCGACCATCCGAACATTGCGATCTTCAAGCATATCGATGAAATCAATCACAATTAAACCAGCGAGATCACGTAAGCGTAATTGACGTGCTATTTCCTCTGCCGCTTCAAGATTGGTTTGCAATGCTGTTTTTTCGACAGAAAGTTCTTTGGTGGACCGGCCAGAATTTACATCAATAGCCACAAGCGCTTCTGTTTGATTGATAACAAGATAACCACCAGATTTTAAAGAAACTTGGGGGTGTAACATTTTATCAAGTTGAATTTCGATATTATTTCGCGCAAAAATAGGGACAGGATCGCGATAAGGTTGCACAACTTTTGCATGACTTGGCATAAGCATACGCATGAAGTCCTTTGCTTCACGATATCCTTGGTCACCAGAAACAAGAATTTCATTGATATTCTTATTATAAAGATCCCGTATAGAACGTTTTATAAGATTACTTTCTTCATGGACAAGGCAAGGTGCTGTTGATTTGAGTGTCAAAGTGCGAACCGTATCCCATAACCGCGTGAGATATTCATAATCGCGTTTAATCTCAGCTTTTGTTCTATTTGCTCCAGCGGTACGCAGGATAACTCCCATACCCTTAGGAACTGCTAATTCTTTTACAATTTCTTTAAGGCGTTTGCGATCTTGTATATTGGTAATTTTTCGTGAAATACCACCACCGCGTGCTGTATTGGGCATTAAAACCGAATAACGACCTGCTAGGGATAAATACGTTGTGAGTGCGGCGCCTTTATTGCCACGCTCTTCTTTAATGACTTGTACCAACAAAATTTGACGCCGTTTAATCACTTCTTGAATTTTATATTGACGCCCTTGTTTACGCTGATAGGTGGGGAGTTCTTCGCGTGCATCTTCTGCACCAACCATTTCGATTTCTTCGTGAGAAACATCTGTAAATGCTTCTTCTGCATCATCGGTTGTTATTACAGCGGATGTGATATCGTTTTCAACATCCACTGCCATGATGCTATTTTTTTCATTTTTTGTTTTTCTGGAGCGTTTTTTATTTTTATTTGTTTCTTCAATGGGAGTATCTACATGATTTTCTCCCACAGCAGCCTTTTCCTCTTCTTCAAGAAGAGCAAGGCGATCAGCAATAGGAATTTGATAATAATCGGGATGAATTTCAGAAAACGTCAAAAAACCGTGGCGATTACCACCATATTCGACAAAAGCAGCTTGAAGAGATGGTTCCACGCGCGTAATACGTGCTAGATAAATATTGCCCTTGAGCTGCTTTTTATGTTCTGATTCAAAATCAAGTTCTTCAATTTTGTTGCCGTGAACAACAACAACACGTGTTTCCTCTGGGTGGGAGGCATCTATAAGCATTTTGTTTGACATAAGTTAAAATCCTGAAGGCGACATACGCAACTTTATTCAAACAAACAGTATGGCTATTCGTAAACATAAAGGGCTGTCTGCCATAAAAGGGGGGTACCAGCAAAACAGAATGGGGCGCTACGTGTAGATGCATGGTTGCACTTACAGCATTTTTCATTATCATCTCCATCTGTTTTGTATGACTCATAATTTTTGTAAGTCTCCGGCAAAACAATCTCTAAAATAGCTCGGATATCCGAACCAGCGAATCTTAAATAACGCAATCCTAGTTCTCTGACATAAAGATTTTTTATCTATGAAAAGCCTCTATGTGTAACATGCAACAAACCTTCTAAAGACAACTTAATATAGACTACAAATAAATTCAGATGGCCATTATCGTCTAGGAAAGCGTAAGTGTTCTTTTATGTTGATATCATGCTTTTGGCAAGTAACAATATCAATGTATGCCATTATAATGTCTTTATTGCCTTAATTTTGTTTTTTTTTGTTACGCTTGAAAGATTCAGCATTTATTGAAAAATAGAGCATAAATTCGTTGTATTACTTTTATACGATTGAGACGAAATGTTGTTAATGTAGAATAGAGTATTTTACTTATGATAAAAAGGGTTTCGACCAAAAAGCTGAAAGCTGCCTCTTGGAATGTTATTTGGCACTTCACGTATTATTTATTATTGTTATTAGTCGTAGTATTCCCAGCACATATTCAAGCTGCAGATGCCTTAAAACTTGTCAATTTGCGGACCATTGGTGATAATACACGCACACGTATTATTGCGGTCTTTAATGCTGAACCAAATATTCGATTGCAGATTTTGGATAGCCCAGCACGTTTGGTTATTAATTTACCTACAGTTGATTTTTCAGCGCAGAATACGCCTTTTAAGAAACAAAATACATTATCAAGTATGTTATCAGACGTGCGTTACAGTTTCTCTGATATACGGACTTCGCGCATTATTTTGACGAGCAAAATTGCTTTTGTTGTTGAAAAAAGTACGATACAAAAATTAGAGAATGGTTTGTGGCAACTTCTGATTGATATTACTCAAAGCACACAAAAAAAGTTTGATGAGATATTAAAAAACCAACAAAAAGCTATTTCCAATACAAAAACACAGATAAGTTTAACACGTGATTTTCGTGTTGTTCTTGATCCTGGGCATGGAGGGATTGATGGTGGTGCGCGCGGGGGTACTGGAATTTTAGAGAAAGATGTAACACTCGCCTTCGCATATGCATTGCGAGATGAATTAAAAAAAGACCCTCATACCATCGTTACATTGACACGCGATTCTGATGTTTTTTTAAGATTAAGCGAAAGAGTTAAAAAGGCACAAGAATTTGGTGCTGATCTTTTTATATCGATTCATGCGGATACCATTGATGTGCATTCTCTTCGTGGTGCTACAGTCTATACCATATCGGACAAGGCATCTGATGCAATTGCAAAATCCTTAGCTGAAAGTGAAAATAAGGTTGATTTGCTTGACGGTTTACCCGCAGAAGAATCGCTTGAAGTGACAGATATTTTGATCGATCTGGCCCGACGTGAAACGCATACATTTTCGGTTAATTTTGCTAATAGTATTATTGCAAATTTATCAAAGAATAATATCAATTTGATAAATAACCCTCATCGCTATGCTGATTTTCAAGTTTTAAAAGCTCCAGATATACCCTCTGTCTTGATAGAGGTAGGCTATTTATCAAATAAAGAGGATGAAAAATTATTAAATAATCCTCAATGGAGGAAACAAATGGCTGCTTCTATCGCTCATTCTGTTCGTCAATTTGCTGAGTCTAGGCAGAAAATTATACAGCCTCTTTAAATTTGTGGAAAAATAGAGTATCGATATGAGCTTCTAGTATAAATAGTAAAAGATAGAAAACATTTTTTCTTATCTCGATCTAGTGACGATACCCGTCTGGTGCTGATGAGATAACGTACCTTTTCTTTGATCAATTCTGAAGAAAGCGATAACCGTTTCAATGATGATTTTTTTTAGATATCTTCTTAGTTTTGTTGTTGCTGTTGGGCTCTGGGGAGCAATGATACAGGGGGCGATAGCAAAGGAGCAGATGAGTGCACTTCCTGATTATGAAGTTCTTTCGCTCTATGAACCACCTGTGATGACACGCGTCCATGCTGCTGATGGTAGCCTTATGGCGGAATTTGCAACAAAACATCGCCTCTATTTACCCATTCAGTCAATACCAAAGCTTCTTAAAGATGCTTTTATTTCAGCCGAGGATAAAAATTTTTATCACCATTTCGGTTTAGATCCGGAAGGGCTTTCGAGAGCTTTGATCAATAATATCCGTAATATTGGTTCTGGAAAACGTCCAGAAGGGGCGTCAACTATTACACAACAAGTCGCTAAAAACTTTCTTTTAAGTTCTGAGACAACATTAGAGCGAAAATTAAAGGAAGCTATTCTTGCGATGCGTATTGAGAAGACCTATTCGAAAGATCATATTCTCGAGCTTTATCTTAATGAAATTTATCTCGGCCGTGGCACTTATGGTATTGCGGCAGCTTCTTTGACTTATTTCAATAAATCCGTCAATGATCTTACATTAGAACAGTGCGCTTTTTTGGCTGCTCTTCCAAAAGGTCCAGCAAATTATGACCCATTCAAAAATACACAACGCGCTATTAATCGGCGCAATTGGGTTATAGATCGGATGGTTGCAAATGGGTATGTAACGCGTGAACAGGGTGAAAAAGCTAAAGCGGAGCCCCTAGGAGCAGCACTACGCGGTAGTGATAGTTATGTTTTTGCTGCTGATTATTTTACTGAAGAAGTGCGTCGCCGTTTAATGCATCGTTATGGAGCTAAAATACTTTACGAAGGTGGATTATCAATTCGTACAACCCTTGATCCGCATTTGCAACTGCTTGCTCAGCGTGCTTTACGTAATGGGTTAATTAAATTTGATCATACACAAGGATGGCGTGGAGCTTATGAGCACATTGATAAGAAAGATGATTGGGGTATAGAACTTGCAAATATCACAGGGTTAAGCGATGTTCCTGAATGGCGCTTAGCTGTTGTTCTTTCTGCGAACGCTAATAAAGTAGAGATTGGTTTACAGCCACAGCGCGAAGCTTCAGGTTTATTATCAACAAAACGGGAAACAGCTGTTTTATCTGAAGCCGATTCAAAGTGGGCATTACATATTGTAAAAGAAAATGGATATCGAAGAACTGTTCAGAATTTATCTCATGTCCTGCAAGTTGGAGATGTCATTTTTGTTGAAAAAGTATCAAATACAAACAACACTTATCGTTTACAACAAATCCCAAAAGTTGAAGGTGCAGTTGTTGCTATGGAACCTCATACAGGGCGTGTTCTTGCGATGGTGGGAGGGTTCTCTTTTGCTGCATCTGAATTTAATCGTGCAACACAAGCCTATCGTCAACCTGGTTCTGCTTTTAAGCCTTTTGTATATGCAGCAGCACTCGATAATGGATATACACCAGCATCAGTTATTCTAGATGGTCCCATTGAAATTCGTCAATTTAATGGTGAGATTTGGCAACCTAAAAATTATGGTGGTACATTTGCAGGGCCTTCAACGCTGCGTTATGGCATTGAACATTCTCGCAATCTTATGACAATACGACTTGCCTATGATATGGGAATGCCTCTTGTCGCTGAATATGCAGAGCGTTTTGGTATTGTAGATAAATTGCAGCCTTATCTTCCCATGGCTTTAGGAGCTGGCGAAACAACAGTTTTACGAATGGTTACAGCTTATTCAGTTATTGCTAATGGGGGGCGCTCTATTAATCCTTCTTTGATAGATAGAATACAAGATCGTTATGGGAAAACGATTTACCGTCATGATGATCGTATCTGTGAAAATTGTCATGCTCAGGCGTGGAACAATCAAAGTGAGCCAACATTGATTGATGAGCGAGATCAAGTTCTTGATCCTATGACAGCTTATCAGATTACATCAATGATGGAAGGAGTTGTTCAGCGTGGTACAGCTGCACGTTTGCGTTTTCTCAATCGACATATGGCTGCTAAAACAGGAACCACTAATGATTCTAAAGATGTGTGGTTTATGGGGTTCACTCCTGATCTTGTCGTTGGTGTTTTTGTTGGTTACGACCAACCCGCACCGTTAGGGTACAACGGAACAGGAAGTTCATTGGCTGCACCTATTTTTGGTGAATTTATGGCAGAAGCTCTAAAAGGAAAACCCGATGTGCCATTTAAAATGCCAGAGGGGATGGTTTTAATGCCGATTAATCGTAAGACAGGCATGCTTGCGGAAAGAGGGGATCATGATGTCATTATAGAAGCATTTAAGCCAGGAACTGGACCTGCCGATATATATCAGGTAATCGGTAGCACGGATTCTTTTCAAGAAGGTATTCCTTTAGGAACGACCTCTCCACAGGTCAATAAGGCTCTTGAAAGTGGTACTGGTGGGCTGTATTAATCAACGAGAATCTTTTTTAAGATAAATGGCGGAGTGAACTTTTATCTATTTTTTCATAGTGTAGCTAGACTAAAGAGATTGGTGAGGCTGCGTCATCTATTTTTACAATTATTATATTTGTATAAAATGCCCAAAAGCATAACCTAAAAAGAATGTAAAAAATAAAGGCTGTGGTGTTAAATTATGCGAGCAGAAATGGAAACATTAGTTGATGAAATCCAAAAGGCAATTAAGTTGCTAAGGGGGCATCTTTGACTGGGATCAGTCACTAAAACGTCTCGAATATCTCAATCAAAAAGCAGAAGATCCAACTCTTTGGGATAATGCGCAACAAGCGCAAGATATGATGCGTGAGCGTCAGCATCTTGATGATTCAATCAATAATATTCGATCATTTACAAAAACACTTGAAGAGTGCATTGAATTAATCGCGATGGGCGAAGAGGAAAGTGATATGGAAATTATCACTGATGCAGAAAATTCAATACGTAATCTTAAGAATGAGATAGATAAAAAGCAAATTGATGTGCTTCTTTCAGGAGAAGCAGATCCGAATGATACTTATCTAGAAGTTCATGCTGGAGCAGGAGGTACGGAAAGCCAAGATTGGGCTTCTATGCTGTTACGCATGTATACGCGCTGGGCTGAACAGCATAAAATGAAGGTTGAGCTATTAGAAATTCACGATGGAGAAGAAGCAGGGATAAAGTCAGCAACTCTTCTTGTAAAAGGGCATAACGCTTATGGTATGTTGAAAACAGAATCAGGTGTTCATCGTTTGGTACGCATCTCACCATTTGATTCAAATGCGAAGCGTCATACTTCTTTCGCAAGCATTTGGATTTACCCAGTCATTGATGATAATATTGAAGTTGATGTTTCAGAGGCAGATGTTCGTATTGATACATATCGTGCATCAGGGGCTGGAGGGCAACATGTCAATACAACAGATTCTGCTGTTCGCATTACACATATAAAAACAGGTATTGTTGTCCAATGTCAAACAGAGCGTTCTCAACATAAAAATCGCGCAACTGCTTGGTCTATGTTGCGTGCACGGCTTTATGAAGAAGAGCTTAAAAAAAGAGAAGAAGAAACGAGTGCCGTTGAAGCATCTAAAACAGAGATCGGATGGGGGCATCAAATTAGATCTTATGTTCTTCAACCCTATCAGCTTGTCAAAGATTTACGTACAGGCGTCGAAAACACTGATCCGCAATCGGTACTTAATGGCAATTTAGATGCGTTTATAGAGGCAGCACTTGCTCGACGCGTTTACGGAAAAGATCAAGAAATTGAAGATATTGATTGATCACACACAATATTCTTTAAATTGTGCAGATTTATTTTTGGGTTTGTTAATTTCTATACCAAGCTTCATCAGTTGGCAAAATAGAGCCAACTGGAGAGGGCGATTTTGCTTTTTCTAAACGCATTGTATCACTAAGTTTATGACCCATTACGATGTAAAAGTGTGGCAGCAGCTAAAACATTTTCAGCGTGTCCAGATACGCTCACTTTACGCCATTCTTCAGCTATTGTTCCAGTTGAATCAATCAGAAAAGTGCTTCGTTCAACCCCCATATATTTGCGTCCATACATACTTTTTTCAACCCAAACACCATAAGCTTGAAGTGTCGTTTTTTCTTCATCAGAAACAAGGATAATATCAAGTCCATGTTTCATTTTGAATTTATCATGTTTTTCAACATTATCTGGAGATATTCCAATAATAACTACCTCAATTTCATCGAATTTTGTTTTTAAACGTGTAAAATCGAGCGCTTCACTCATGCACCCACTGGTGTCATCTTTAGGATAAAAATATAAAACAACGGATTTTCCTTGAAGGTCAGAAAGACGTAATCTACCTCCACCATCACATGGTAAATCGAAATTAGGAGCAGGGGAGCCTTTCATCTGTTTTATCATTGTTGTGTCTTTCTTTTTTGCGTAAGCATTGTGTATAGGAATACAGAACGATAATAAATCATAGAAACAACACTTCAACTTTCTAGAATTATAATTGTCTCGCATTTATCTGTCATACAGGGTCCCATTATAATATCATAAGGATTGAATTGAGAAAACCAAACTAAGCGTGAGAAACATAAACATTGCGCATCAAATGGATGTAAAAAAATGATAGCATGAGAAAAAAATCATCGATAGATATTATAGCGGTTTCATTAAAACATGTTTTTTCTTACCGAAAGAAAGTTTAATCATTCCTGCTGCGTTGACATCTTTTTCAAGAATAAGCTGCTTTTCGTTCTCAACAATTTGATCATTGACGCGTACACCACCACCTTGAACATGTCGGCGTGCCTCACTATTCGATTTGGCAAGCCCTGCCTGAACAAGAAGAGCCAGCAATCCAGCACCTGTTTTTAATTCTGCAGCATTAATTTCAACAGTTGGAAGATTTACTCCGTGTGTTTTTTCTTCAAAAGTTTTACGGGCGGTTTCTGCTGCTGCATTCGCAAAATCGCGTCCGTGTAACATTGCTGTAATTTCTGTTGCAAGAATTTTTTTTGCTTCGTTAATTTCAGTTCCTTGCAATGTAGAAAGTTTGAGAATCTCATTCATTGGCAATGTTGTATAAAGCTTTAAAAATCGTGTAACATCGGCATCTTCTGTGTTGCGCCAATATTGCCAAAATTGGTAAGGTGAGAGCATATCAGCATTCAGCCATACAGCGCCGTTCAATGATTTACCCATTTTGGCGCCGGAAGACGTTGTCAGCAACGGTGAAGTTAATGCATATAACTGTGCTGTTCCTAAACGATGTCCTAACTCGATTCCGTTAACAATATTGCCCCATTGATCAGAGCCACCCATTTGCATACGGAGACCATAGCGCTTATAAAGTTCAACAAAGTCATAAGCTTGCAGAATCATATAATTAAATTCTAGGAACGATAAAGAATGTTCGCGCTCAAGTCTCAGTCTGACAGAATCAAATGACAACATACGGTTGACGGAAAAATGCTTTCCTACGTCGCGCAAAAATTCCAAATAGTTTAAATCGCACAACCATTCAGCATTATTGACAATGCATGCATCGGTTTCTTTATCACCGAATGTTAAATAGTTAGCAAATACTTTTTTAATTCCAGCGATGTTTGCAGAAATATCATCTTGTGTCAGAAGGCGTCGTGCTTCATCTTTGAAGGAAGGATCACCGATCAATCCTGTTCCTCCACCCATCAAAGCAATGGGGCGATGACCGGTTTTTTGTAACCAATAAAGCATCATAATTTGAAGAAGACTTCCAGCATGTAGACTTGATGCTGTAGGATCAAATCCAATATAGGCGCTTACAGTTTCTTTTGAAAAAAGATCATCTAAACCTTTTTCATCCGAAATTTGGTGGACAAAACCACGTTCGTTCATAATGTGTAAAAAATCAGATTTAAAGGCAAGCACGGATTTTGTTTCCTAAATAATATTGTATTTGTTTATATTGGATGGTTAATGCTCTCTCTACCATAAATGAAGCACATTTCACAAGTGAACGCACACTATCGAGAATAAAAGGCAACAAAGAGATTCTCTAGCTTTTATACTTTAGACGGCTTTCATTGATATGAGCGAACATATTTTCTATTTTTAAAAAGCAGGTAAGATGAAAGAAACTTATAAAAAATACTGAAAAATAAGCTGCATATCTGTTATCAGAATGTTTTTTCCTTTTTTATAAATTTCCAACACTTTTAAGTAAGTGACAATATTTCAGGTGGAGGTGCTAGGAATTCACTTGTAATCTGATTATCCAAATATTGTGCACATCGTTCAATAAGCTCCTGAGTGCACCCGCTAAAAAAGTGGTTAGCACCCTCTAATATTTCCTGTGTAATGGTGATTCCTTTTTGCGTTTTTAATTTATCTACGAGTATTTGAACATCTTTTTGGGGAGCGACCTTATCAATATCACCGTGAATTATAAGCCCAGAGGAAGGACAAGGGGCAAGAAATGAAAAGTCATAAATATTGGGCTGCGGAGCAACGGATATAAAGCCCTCAATTTCAGGTCGGCGCATTAAAAGCTGCATACCAATCCAAGCACCAAATGAATATCCAGCTACCCAGCAATTTTTAGAATCGGGATGCTGTGTTTGCACCCAATCGAGTGCAGCAGCGGCATCTGAAAGTTCTCCTATTCCATAATCAAATTCGCCTTGGCTGCGTCCGATACCACGAAAGTTAAAACGCAATGTAGTAAAACCACGTTGTTGGAACATATAGAAGAGGTCATAAACAATTTTATTGTTCATTGTTCCACCAAATTGGGGATGAGGATGCAAAATAATCGCAATTGGCGCATTTTTTTGTTGTGAAGGTTGATAACGCCCTTCAAGTCGACCTGCGGGACCGTTAAAAATAATTTCTGGCATTAAATATTCCTTAAATGCTATAAAAGGCTTTCATTGACCTTGGCTGTTTTCTACTATTCGTCTATTCTATATGATCATTTCATTTTAATGAACCGTTAGATATTCTGTTTTTGGTGCATTTTTCAAGAAAATTGCACTATTTTTTAAAATCAATTTATAAGATTAATGATTACGATGTAAAATGATTGTGAAACGCCGATATTTTGATCATAACGCAACAACACCGCTTACAAAAATGGCGCGGATGGCATTACTAGAATCTTTAGAGATATTTGGTAATCCATCATCGGTCCATGCCGAGGGGCGTGCCGCTAAAGCTTTATTGCAAAAAGCGCGTCGACAAATTGCAGAGAGGCTCAATACAGATCCAGATCATATTGTATTTACATCTGGCGCGAGTGAAGCAGCAATGACTTTATTAACCCCCTTTTATAAGATGGGGAGTTGTGAGGTTCGATTTTCTCATCTTTACATTGGAGCTACTGAACATCCATCTGTTGCGGAAGGAGGACGTTTTCCTAAAGAATTGATAAGCAGAGTTGCTGTTGATCAAAATGGTTTGATTCAACAAGATAAACTAAAATTTTTATTGGATTCTCATGATAAAACAAAAGGCTTGCCTCTTATTGCTATTCAAGCTGCCAATAGTGAAACTGGTGTTATTCAACGAATAGAAGAAATCGCTATCATTGTTCGAGATGCTGGGGGAATTCTCATTGTTGATTTAGTGCAATATGTTGATAAAAATCTTATTGATATTAATCAGATTGGGGGTGATTTTTTTATATTGTCTGCACATAAAATTGGTGGTCCTAAAGGAATTGGTGCTTTTGTTTCAAGTGGTAACCTTCTGATGCCACATCCTCTTATTGTTGGAGGGGGACAAGAAAAAGGGTTGCGTGGCGGAACAGAAGCTTTGCCGCTTATTGCTGCTTTTGGAGCAGCGATGGCTGATTGCTTTACTCGAGCAGAGGTAGAGCAGTTGGTTTATTTACGCAACAGATTAGAAGATGGGCTCTTAAAAATTAGCAATGAAGTTGAAATTTTTGGCAAAGGTGCTCAGCGTTTGCCAAATACCACTTATTTTACTGTGCAAAATATGAAAGCTGAAACTATGCAAATTGGTTTTGATTTGGCAGGGTTTTCTGTATCATCGGGTTCAGCTTGCTCTTCAGGAAAAGTAAAACAAAGCAAAGTTTTGGAGGCAATGGGGTATCATGTTCCAAACGGTGCAATTCGCATTTCAACAGGGCGGTGCACAACGTCTAACGATATTGATGATTTTTTATTGGCTTTTTCTCAAATCGTAAAGAAAAGCAAAAAATAAAGTTTATCACTAAAAACAGAGCACTATTTTCAAAATAAAATAAGCTTGATTGAAATTCTCCTGTTTTACCTATAGTCTAAGGAACAAGTTGCTTGCTTTAATTTTGCGAAGAAAACAAGAGTTTTAATCACCGGTTCTTGACGCCGGGAAAAGTGGAGAAAGCTGATGCCAGCAATACAGGAAACAATACGCCAAGTTCGTGAGATAGACGTAGATCAATATAAATATGGTTTTGAAACCAATATTGAGACGGATAAGGCTCCAAAAGGCTTAAATGAAGATATTATTCGGTTCATTTCTGCTAAAAAATGTGAACCTGAATGGATGTTGACATGGCGTTTGCAAGCTTTCCGCCGTTGGACTACAATGGAAGAGCCTCATTGGGCGCGTATTAAATATCCAAAAATTAATTTTCAGGAACTTTATTATTATGCTGCTCCTAAAAATCATACAGGGCCAAAATCTTTGGATGAAGTTGATCCTGAATTATTGGCAATGTATGAAAAACTTGGCATTCCCCTTAAAGAGCAGGAAATTTTAGCAGGGGTAAGAAAACAGACAGAGCCTTCTACTCTAGATGATAATATTTACGCATCAGGGCGAGTAGCTGTTGATGCAGTTTTTGATTCTGTTTCTGTTGTGACAACATTTAAAAAAGAGTTAGCACGTGCTGGTGTTATTTTTTGTTCTATTTCAGAAGCGGTTACCGAACATCCCGCTCTTATTAAGGAATATTTAGGAGCAGTAGTGCCAGCTGGTGATAATTATTATGCCGCCTTAAATGCGGCTGTTTTTACTGATGGTTCGTTTGTGTATATTCCCAAAGGGGTTCGTTGCCCGATGGAACTTTCAACCTATTTTAGGATCAATGAACGTAACACAGGCCAATTTGAACGAACGCTGATTATTGCAGATGAAGATTCTTACGTTTCTTATCTTGAAGGTTGTACAGCACCTCAACGTGATGAAAACCAACTTCATGCTGCTGTTGTTGAGCTTATTGCACTAAAGAATGCAGAAATTAAATATTCTACGGTACAAAACTGGTATCCTGGTGACAAAGAAGGAAAGGGCGGCATTTACAATTTTGTGACGAAGAGAGGGGATTGCCGAGGTGATAATTCTAAGATTTCATGGACGCAGGTTGAGACGGGTTCTGCAATTACCTGGAAATACCCGTCTTGCTTGCTACGTGGTGACAATTCACGTGGAGAATTTTATTCTATTGCCGTTGCAAATGGCCATCAACAAATCGATTCTGGTACCAAAATGATACACCTAGGGAAAAATACATCAAGCCGTATTATTTCTAAAGGTATTTCTGCTGGTTTTTCAAATAATACTTATCGTGGACAAGTTTCCGCATACAGAAAAGCGCAAAATGCGCGGAATTTTACGCAATGCGATAGTTTATTAATTGGCAATGATTGTGGTGCTCACACGGTACCATATATTGAGGCAAAAAATGCAACGGTTCAATTTGAACATGAGGCAACAACATCAAAAATATCTGATGATCAGCTTTTTTATGTTATGCAACGAGGAATTCCAGAAGAAGAGGCTATCGCGTTAATCGTGAATGGTTTTGTAAAAGAAGTCATTCAAAAACTCCCTATGGAGTTTGCTGTTGAAGCGCAGAAGCTGATTGGTATCAGCCTTGAAGGAAGCGTAGGCTAATTGTCCATTAAGTAAAATGGTGCGCTCCCAATAAACCACAAGAACAGGATTACATTATGTTAGAGATCAAAAATTTGCACGCCCGTATTGCTGAAACTGATACGGAGATTATTCGCGGTTTAAACTTAACCGTTCAGGATGGTGAAATTGCTGCTATTATGGGACAAAATGGGGCAGGAAAATCTACCTTGTCTTATTTACTTTCTGGTCGTGATGATTATGAAGTAACAGAAGGGGATATTCTTTATAACGGACAATCACTTTTAGAAATGGATCCAGCAGAACGTGCTGCCTCTGGTGTTTTTCTTGCATTTCAATATCCAATGGAAATACCTGGTGTTGCAACAATGGAATTTTTAAAAGTTGCGATGAATTCTCAACGCAAAGTGCGTGGTGAAGTGGAGCTTAAAATTCCTGAATTTATCAAACGTGTTAAAGAAGCTTCTTCCAAACTTGAAATAGATATGGAAATGCTTAAACGTCCCTTGAATGTTGGTTTTTCGGGTGGAGAAAAAAAACGCGCTGAAATTTTGCAAATGGCTCTCCTTGAACCTAAACTTTGTATTTTGGATGAAACGGATTCTGGTTTAGATATTGATGCATTAAAAGTTGTTGCAGATGGCGTTAACAGACTACGTAGTGTAGAGCGTTCATTTTTGGTTATTACGCATTATCAGCGTCTGCTTGATTATATTGTTCCTGATACGGTGCATGTTCTTCATAAAGGTCGTATTATTAAAAGTGGAGATAAATCATTAGCGCTTTATTTGGAACAAAATGGATATGCTGATATTATTGGTAAAGCGGCTTGAGGTTATTGAATATGCCTATGAACGCACGACAAGAATTAAGAGCAGTTGAAGAAGATATTATAAATAATTTCAACCAGTGTATTGGTGATTTACCTGGAAATGACGTGGTGCGTGCAGTACGCAAAGAAGCTATTAAGTTATTTCAAAAGGTACTTCTTCCTTCACGTAAAATTGAAAGTTGGCATTACACCAATCTACGTGCTCTATTAAAATCGGTCAGTGATTTTTCAGAAACAACGAGTAGCCAATTGGTTGCTCCATTATTTTCAGAAAGCTCAGTTTTTTCTATTGAAAATGGTAAAACACTTATACAATCGGAAATATCAGCTATCACAATAGAACGTCTTGCAGATGCATTAGAAAAAAAACATGCAAAGCTAGAACAGATCACTGCTACTGATGATTTTATTGGGCAATTAAACACAGCTTTCGCTACTGATGGCTGGCTTTTTCAGATTCCTGAGAATACGAAATTAGACTTTCCCCTAGAACTCCAAAACATTCAAATGGGTGGACAGTCACACGTTTTTTCAGATATTAAAATTGGCAAAAACAGCCAAGCTGTTGTTATTGAGCGCCAAATCGGCAATGATAAAGAATCTTTTGTCAGTTCGATAGTTTCATTGCATATTGCAGCCCATAGTGAAGTCACATGGATCCTTATCCGCGATCGGGGAATAAATTCTACACAATTTGGTCGATTGCATGCTGTGCTTGGTGAGAATGCTAAATTATCACTTTATGTTATTAATATAGCTAGCCAACTTAATCGTCAGGAAATTGATATTGAATTGCAAGGAAAAGGCTCTGATTTTCAATTACGAGCAATAAATTTATTATCCGGGGAGACACATAGTGATCTTACGATGACTGTTCGTCACATTGAAGAAAAATCAACCTCAACGGAAATTATTCGCAATGTTGTCACAGATAAGGCGCATGGTGTTTTTCAGGGTATGATACGCGTGGCACAAAAAGCGCAAAAAACAGATGCACGTATGGCCTGTAATAGCCTTATCCTTTCAGATGAAGCAGAATTTGATGCAAAGCCCGAATTGGAGATTTTTGCTGATGATGTTGCGTGTGGTCATGGTGCGACAGTTGCTAAGATTAATTGTGATCAGCTTTTTTATCTGATGGCGCGTGGTATCCCTTTCAAAACTGCTCAAGAGCTTTTAATTAAAGGGTTTGTTTCAGAATTAATTGAGGATATTGAGCAGGATAAAATTCGAGTAACTCTCGATGACATCATTATCCAATGGCTAAAGCACAATATTTAAGGCATAAAAATGGACATTGATGCACCAACGTTGAGTTATAATGTAGAAGAGATTCGTTGTGACTTTCCTATTTTAGACTGTGATGTTTATGGTAAGCGGCTGGCTTATCTTGACAGTGGGGCATCTGCTCAAAAGCCTCAATCAGTGCTTGATGCAATGAATAATTTTTATCGATGTCGTTACTCAAATGTGCATAGAGGAATGTATTTTTTATCAAATATAGCTACACAATCTTATGAAAACGCTCGCGAAACAGTTCGTGCTTTTTTAAATGCTCAAACAGCGAGAGAAATTGTTTTTACCAAGAGTGCGACGGAAGCCATTAATACCGTTGCTTATGGTTGGGGAATGTCTAAATTGAACGAGGGTGATGAAATTGTCCTCACCATTATGGAGCATCATTCAAATATTATTCCTTGGCATTTTATTCGTGAACAGAAAGGTGTTAAGCTTGTTTTTGTGCCTGTTGATAAGAATGGAATTTTACATATTGAGGATTTCCAAAAGGCTTTAAGTGAGAGAACAAAACTTGTTGCTATTACGCATATGTCCAACATATTGGGGACTGTGCCTCCTGTGAAAGAGATAATCAAGCTAGCGCATCAAAATGCTATTCCTGTTCTTGTTGATGGTTCTCAGGGGGCTGTACATTTAACAGTTGATGTGCAAAACCTTGATTGTGACTGGTATGTTTTTACAGGTCATAAGCTTTATGGTCCGACCGGTATTGGTGTTCTTTATGGTAAAGAATACAGGCTAGAAGAAATGCATCCTTTTCAAGGGGGAGGAGAAATGATTGAGGATGTGACCACTGAGAAAGTTTCCTATAATGCTCCCCCTTATCGCTTTGAAGCAGGCACTCCTCCCATAGCCGAAGCTATTGGTTTGGCTGCTGCTATTGATTATATGCGAGAAAAAAACAGGAACGCCATTCATGCACATGAAACAGCACTTTTAGCCTATGCACATGAAAGGCTTGAAACGGTTAAATCATTGCGTATTTATGGTTGTTCTCCTCATAAAGGTGCTATTATATCTTTTGAAATGGAAGGTATTCACGCACATGATATCGCTATGTTTGTTGATCGACAAGGCGTTGCTATACGCGCAGGAACGCATTGTGCACAACCTTTGTTACAACATTTTGGTTTAACATCTGCTTGTCGTGCATCATTAGCCATGTATAGTAGTTATGAAGACATTGATCAGTTAGTGGAAGCATTAGAAAAAGCAAGGACATTTTTTAATGGCTAAATCAATTGAAGAGCATCACTCTACAGAATCTGTTGAGACTGTAAGTGGAAATGAAAAATCTTACATATCAACAATTCCGGCAGATGAAATTGAGCGTATGACGAATGATATCATTTCTGCTCTTAAAACGGTTTATGATCCGGAAATTCCTGCTGATATTTATGAGCTAGGATTAATTTATCGTATTGATATTGAAGATGATCGTTCGGTAAAAATTGAAATGACACTTACAGCGCCTGGGTGTCCTGTTGCAGGTGAAATGCCGAGATGGGTGGAAAATGCTGTCAGCGCAGTTGAAGGTGTTTCGCACGTTGAAGTGACCATGACTTTTGATCCACCATGGACACCTGATTGTATGTCAGAAGAAGCACAAATTGCTGTCGGATGGTACTAAAAAATTATTGTTAAGACATTTTAATTTAGCCATTCATGAGTGAGCTGTTTATTTTTTACAAGTGTTTAAATTTAAGGACGATCGCATGAGTTATAATAAACAAAAATTAAAACTCACTTGGATTGGAAAAGAAAGACGTCCAAAACTAGAACCTCATATTTTATTGGAAGATCTTGAGAAATCTTATCACGCTCCGCATCAAGTATAGGCATATCTCAAAAAATCCTAAATTATTTATTATTCTCTCTCTTGTAAAGTCTAAAACTAATGGAATAAATATAATAAAGGATGAAAACGGGTGATTTGACGTATGACTCTAAATTTAACAAATACTATTTTTAGTTTTTTAGAGAAAAACCCAACAAAAAAATTTACAGCTCGAGAAATCGCACAATGGATATTTGAAAACTACCCAGATGCATGTCGCAAAAAACAAAAGCGTTCAACTGCAATAGTTACTCTCCTTAACAATGATGCCGCTCTTATTCAGCAAATTGTTGCTGAAATAGGAGCCCTGCGTCCTCGATTGCAAAAACGCTATCCAGAAATTAAAACCACTGAAGGACGGCCACGGCAGTATTACTTTACACAATTAACTGATAGAGCCGAAATTGATGAAGTAGAAGGAGATATAGATTCTTCAGTTTTTGGGAGTGATAAATCTTTTGTTAAAAAGGCTATTAAAGAGCATGATCTTTATCCTTTATTATCCAAATTTTTATGGTCAGAGCTTGAAGTTTATAGTAGGCGTATTGACGAGAAATATTCTCAGAATAAGAATGGTGCTGGTGGTAATAAATGGCTTTATCCAGATATTGTAGGAATGCAAGATTTAAGTAGCGAATGGCATCGTGAAATCAAAGATTGTGCTTTACAATATTTTTATAAAAAGACAAAACTTTGGTCTTTTGAAGTAAAAATCCTTATCAATCGCTCAAATTTGCGACAAGCATTTTTCCAAACGGTTAGCAATTCGTCATGGGCTAATTTTAGTTATTTAGTCGCTAGCGAAATTGAAGGAGTAGATACGTTAAAAGAATTTCGGATACTTTCAAGTTTACATGGAATCGGATTTATAAGACTTGATAGAGAAAATTTTTCCGAGAGTCAGATTATAATTCCTGCAAAAGAACGTAGCGAAGTTGATTGGGATACAGCCAATAGATTGGTGAAGGAAAACAAAGACTTTTTTCAATATATTAAACGTGTTCGTCAATTCTATCAGACTGGTGAAATTCGCCAGTCTGATTGGGATCATATGTGTCCATGAGAATTATTTTTTCAAAGATTCTATTATTCTCAAGCTTATTAATTATCTCTCATTCCTTTTAGCAATCTACTATCAGCATAAAACTGTCGATTATAATTTAAGACCCCTTTTTACATTCCTTAAAAACAACAGAAACCCTTACTTTTGCAAGTGTTTTATTACCCCCTCTTTATCTTTCTTATTCTGGATAAGAAAAAGAAAGATTTCGGATACTTATTTCAGTATTTAAAAAAGTTTACTGAAATATTACACTTTTTTGTCTATTATAGATTAATTATAGCACTGGATTCTACCGTACATCAGAAGGGAAAAGGTTCTGTTGCACGATCAAAAATGGTTCTTTGGCATAAAGGTCTGACTAGAAATCATGACTAACTAATCTTTATATCGTAGAGGAATTGAGGAAATAGTGAATAATGGAAAAGTGTTCAATCGAGACTAACAATGCTTATGCATCTGTTACACGATTTTAAAACGCTTTTCACAAAAATATCATTAGAATTCAAATTTTTAAAATGGATTAAAGAACTTTGAAACTTAAAAAAATTATTACAAAATCTTATGACAAGTTACACTACAAGCTGAAGTAATAGACTATATCCTTACCGAATTGGAGAAAAATCGTAGCTTTCCATAATTTATAGCAGTTTTATGGTTATTTTTTTATAATACCACATGCTAAACGTGCACCACCTCCACCGAGAGGTAACGGTTTATCCGATTGGTTATCTCCTCCCATATGGATTATTAATGAGTGCTCTTTAATTTCAGAAAGTTTTTTTAAGCGTGGTGCAAGAACGCTCATCGTTGCTCGTCCTTGTTCATTAACATAAAGTGCCGGTAAATCACCAAGATGACCATTGATATT
This sequence comes from Bartonella jaculi, assembly GCF_039543045.1. Taxonomy (NCBI): domain Bacteria; kingdom Pseudomonadati; phylum Pseudomonadota; class Alphaproteobacteria; order Hyphomicrobiales; family Bartonellaceae; genus Bartonella; species Bartonella jaculi. The sequence continues at coordinate 59,425 of NZ_BAABIZ010000006.1, read as the reverse complement.
ATAGGGGACAAGATGTCTATTGCTATGGTCTGGATCATAATGTCCACCTGCAGTTCCTCCAATTACACCATCCTTTGTATCACATGAAGGATTCATATGCATGTGAAAGCCATGCAAACCTTCCGGAAGTGTAGACAAATTTGGCGAAAAAATGAGACCGTGTTCATTTTCTTCAATTTCTATTATCCCTATAGGCTGTTTGATGTTGTCTTTCTTTAGCTCATAGATTTTTACTTGGATTGATGTTGCTAACACCGTAGAAAAAAAATTTAAAAATGTCAGTAAGGTTAATAAAAGAAGAAAAATCTTATTCATATAACACCTTTTTTCCGCTTGCTCTATAAAGAGAACAGAACTTCTTAGGAAGGTGCAATTAAAAAGGAAAAAGCATCATAAATAAGTTCAAAATGATTTTCTCCATACACCACTCTCTCTAGAGAAATCCTTCTTTCTTAAAAAAACATAATCTCTATGAGTTGATAGTTATCCTTCACCTCTATTTTTCCAAGCTTTGCTCTTTAAAAAAGAAAAACTTTTTAAGTAGATAAGAAATATCGATAACTTAAAGCCAGCACTTCATCCTATAATATGGTACGATTTCCATAAAACATATAACAGATTGATTATATTTGTTTTTTCAATATTTCTGTTTATAAGCACGGAAATAAATACAATTTTTTACGCACGAACTTTGGAAAGGGAAACAAGCATTATGATGTAGATAAATCACTCATAAAGGCGCAAAATGTGCCAACAACAATACCTATCATTGATCCCGTTATTATGCCAATTATCGTACCGGCAGGAAGTGCTACGCCTATACCCATTGCGATAATTGGACCAAATCCTGGAAGAGCAATATAACCATATGCTGCAAGAATTGTTGCGATTGCTCCCGATATGCTACCATTCAGACATCCAACGAGTACAGATTCTTTAATAGAATGAAAGATTTTTTTTAAAAAGTTTTTCTCATGATTATTAGAACAGAGGTTACTATAAGTTTTTAAATCAATCACGTTTTTTTCTTTCATTTTGAATGCTTACTGTTCCAGAATAATCAACTGATACGAGAAAACAGCACTCTTTGACTTCTACAAGAGCGCGCCAAATACCTTTATCATCTAAACGCACTCGTTTAATATTTTTGAAACCATTTTGCATGAGACAGTTTTTAATTTGCGAAGCAGTAAATGAATTTTGACCTGGTTTAGCGATATCTTGGGTGGAAGCATATGCAGTGATTTGACAATAAGGGGCATGGAAAACCGTACTTATTGAAACTGTAACGATCAACGAAATACATACAATAAAAATAAAAAAAACTCTTAATTGCAGATTTTTACTTAATCTCATCTTTTCACCATCTCTTAAAACGCTGCTTTATTAACCTTTTTATTTCAAACAGGTTCCAAAAAATATTGTATTTTCAATCTTATAATTAATGACGCAAAGTTTTGAATATTTACGTTGATTAACTAAAACTGTTTTTTTCTTTATTTTCTTGTGAAAAAAAATGACATTGAGCATCTATTCTTAACAGTCCCGTATCTCTTTGCTTCTTTAAACATGCAATTCTACAGCATTCATCTCATCAAGTGAGTGATATAAAGATGTGTATTATGATAGACTTTATATATGTTTTTATATGATGTATGATGCTGTTCATCTCATCAAAATATCTTACTGCTGCTGTGTGATAATACACACATATAGGCGTTTGCTTTGTTCAGAGCATTGTTTTCCTTGATACAAATGGAATTTTACCATTCTTCTCATCGGCCAATCTAGCTTTATTATACTCATTGGTTGATGAGAAGATACGTCTTTATAAGAGATATTTGACTACTATCCCATACACGTTTTTTAAAAGCTTTCCATAGTAACGAAAAGAAATTTAACATTTTTATTGTTTACTCGGTAAACCAATGCAATAAAAAGCACAGCTCCCACATAAATATATCTCTTCCTAAGATAGATCAGTAATAATTCATAATATCAAAGCAGTTGTTTTGGCAGTTTACTTGAGAATATTGGCATAATTTTTTTAAATCCGTAGCTGGGATACATTCCTTCTCGCATAAATAAATTACGTAATGGTGAGTAATTACGTAATAACCCAAATCCGATGCTTCGTATGATATGAACTGGCAACATAGGTGAAAGTAAAGAAGAGTTGAGCGCGTGTACAAAACCACTCCGAAACAATATATCAGGTTTTCGACATCGATTATAATATGTAACGATCATTTTAGAGTTAAAATCGGATACTTTGTTGGGTAAAATATCGATCAAAGTTTGAACATCACGAAATCCTAAATTTAATCCCTGTGCCCCAATAGGAGGAAAGACATGAGCTGTTTCACCCACTAAAATCGTCCGATTGGCAGCAAAACGGTGAGAAATAAGCCCTGAAAGCGGCCATGCTTGAATTGGTGTTTCTAGTGTTACTTTTCCAAGCATTGACTGCATCTGCTCTTCGATCACTTTTGAAATTGTTTTTTGCTCTAAATTTAATAATTCTTCAGCACGAGAAGGCTTAACAACCCATACAAGACTAGATCTTTTCCCTGGTAATGGAACCTGTGTAAATGGACCATGTTCTGTATGAAATTCAGTTGATGTATTTTGGTGAGAAAAATTATGAGAAAAATTAAGAACGAGTGCTGTTTGTGGATAGCTCCACTGTTTGACACCTATACCCGCTGCCGCTCGTGTTAAAGAATGGCGCCCATCAGCAGCAATAATAAGCGATGCTTGAATAACTCGACCATCTGCGAGAGTAACGGATATATGATTTTTTTGGTGATGAAAAGATTTTGCCGAAGAAAAAATTCTGATGATACTATGTGTACGTGTAACAGTATCGCCTAAAGCCTTGTTTAACTCTAAATTAGGTATATTATAACCAAAAGCCTCTTCACCAATTTCAGTGGAAGAAAAATTTACAGTAGGAGCACGCACAACTCTGGAGGTTATATCTATGATTCTAATGAAAGATAAAGCTGCTGAATGAAGTTTGAGGACATTCCAAATATTGAGTTTTTGAAGTGTACGGATTGCTGGCATCATAAGAGCGGTTGTCCGTAATTCATCTGTATGAGCAGATGGACCAATAAGAAAAACAGAGTAACCCTTATGCGCAAGGCTAAGCGCAGCTAACATACCAACTGGGCCTGCACCAATGATAGCAATATCTTTATGCTCGCTTTTTCCAAATGTCACAATAACTTAAGCCTTTCTTTATTCATAAAATATTTTAACATTTCTAGATGAATAATCTCTTTTTATTGTATGAAGCTCTTCTATTATATTATGTAATAAATAATGTGGTATAAAAAAGTAACTTTTTTATGCTTTTTTATGACGAGGCATAGCGTGGAAAAAAGTAGCGTATTGATAGATGGTTGAAGACTTTAAAAACGAGGATAAGAAAACCTTGAAACGTAAGCTAACAAAAAAAATTAAAACGAATGCTCATCTCTTGCGCCATAAAAAAGTAACAATGCCACAAGCAAAGGCTTTTTCTGTCCATTTATTAACAGCTTCGGGTTCATTTTTAGCATTTCTTTCTCTTATATCGGCTTCTCAAAAGGAATGGACCGCTATGTTTTGTTGGCTCGGACTTGCACTTCTTGTTGATGGTATAGATGGGCCAATTGCACGCAAACTTGATGTTAAATATGTACTGCCAACATGGTCTGGAGAACTCTTAGATAATATCATTGATTACGTAACTTATGTCTTAATTCCAGCTTTTGCGCTTTATCAAAGTGGTTTAATGGGTTCAGGATTGTCCTTTTTATTAAGCGCTATCATTGTTATTTCATCAGCTATTTATTACGCAGATACTGGAATGAAAACTAAAGAAAACTTTTTTAAAGGATTTCCAGTAGTTTGGAATATGATGGTTTTTACGCTTTTTGTAGTAAGACCAGGGGAGTGGGTCACTTTTACCATTATTGTTTTATCGGCAATCATATCTTTTTTACCAATTTATTTTATTCATCCAGTAAGAGTTATCCGTTTGCGGTGGCTTAATTTTCCGATTTGTCTCTTGTGGTGTTCTTTTGGTATTGCCGCATTTTTTTACCAACTGGATGCTCCATTTTGGGTTAAAATAGGAATTTCAGTAACAGGTATGTATATGTATTGCATTGGTGCTATCATGCAATTATTTCCCCAATTGGGAGTAAAAAATATAAAAAAATAATAAACTTTTTAAGGGTATAAGATGCAAATTGATTTTGGAGCAGGTGATAACATTTCTTTTACAAAAGAAGGGCGTGCTGGCATTATAAAGCTCACACGCCCTTCAGCATTAAATGCTCTTAATCATCGAATGGTTTTTGCTTTAAAAAAAGCTTTGAATACTTGGGAAACAGATGATGATATTTCTTGCGTCTTAATTGAAGGGGAGGGACGTGCTTTCTGTGCCGGTGGGGATGTTGTAGAAATCTACCATATGGGAAAAAAGACCTCTTCTTATCAATATTTTAGTGATGAATATCGCTTAAATGCTTATATTAAACGTTTTCCAAAACCTTACATTTCTTTCTTGAACGGGATTTGGATGGGAGGGGGGGTAGGTATTTCTATATACGGTTCACACCGAATTGTTACAGAAAACACATGCTTTGCTATGCCAGAAGGCGCTATTGGATTTTTCCCAGATGTTGGCGCCAGCTTTTTCTTACCATCTCTTCCCAATCACTTTGGCATTTATCTTGCATTGACGGGTGCACACATAAAATGGGGAGATTGCTTAAACTTAGGATTAGCAACTCATGCTGTTCCTGAAGTTGAATTAGCGTGTGTTAGAAAAGCTATTATTGAGCAGGGAAGTCCTATGTTTGCTTTAGACGAGCGAGCAGTCATCAGAGACTATGAGACAAGTCATGAAATACGCAGTGTTGTGAGTGCTTGTTTTGGTACACATACATTAGAAGAATGTATGGCACTCCTTTATAAAAAAAGTAATGAAGGAATTTTGTTCGCTAAAGAATGTTATAATGTTTTGCAATCACGTTCTCCAACAAGTTTAAGAGTTATCTGGAAACAAATGAAACAAAGTCCATCTCAAACTTTGGAAGAATGCATGAAAGTTGAAAACCGCATCGCATATCATATGTTAAATTCACATGATTTCCGTGAAGGTGTACGCGCAATATTAATTGATAAAGACAAAACACCTAAATGGCAGCCAGATAAACTATCTGATATAACAGATGAAATGATAGATGCTTACTTCCAACCCATTGAAAGAGAATTATTATTTTGATACACAGTCTTCAAAAAAAGATTTCAAAAATTAATTTAATTTACAACTATTATTTGCGATTTTTGGCACTCATTTGCTTAGGTTTGGGTGTTTTTTATTGGATGCGTCTTGTTGGTGTATTTCCAGGAGTTTTATGGCGGTTTGATCTTATGCCATGGCAATGGCAATTTTTATCAATCACATTGGCGATTGTTTATCCTATCGCCTTGATTGGACTTTGGATGTATTCCCCATGGGGAATTGTTTTATGGTGCATTGCAGCATTTACCGAAACATTAGGGTTTTATTATTCTAATTTCATCTATCAGCCATTTATACTATCATTTCATGGAATATTGTTTGTAGTTTTTATGATACTACAAATTATGATGTTTTTTTCAAGTCGATATCGCAAAAGCTTAAAAGATTATTAGTTTTTTAGTTTCGGGCTAAAATTACTAGCCCGATCCCATTTTAATAAATTTTTAACAAAAAGGCACCCACCACAAATCCCAAGGACTAGTGGCTTTTACTGAAACTATCCAAAGTATTGATGCTACCGTTCCCCAAAGTGCTGCTGCTAGCATTGATATATCCTTTCTATTCTATCCTATATATTTGCAAAAGTTCCATAATATGTATTATGCGATAAAAGTTGCAATCAAAATCTAGACATATTCATGTCGCGTAATTCGCAATTAAAACACAATTATGTCAAAAATTAGGCAAATCTATTTTAGATTGAAGTATATCTATTCAAAAAAATGGCTTTAAGTAAATATTACTTAAAGCCTGAAATTGTATTATATAATAAATATAAGTAAAATTACTGTGATAATTTGCAACGTTTCATACGTGCAAGGTCACTTAAAACAGCATTACGGTTGTTTAAAGCTGCAATCTCATTGCTTTCACTTGACTTTACATCCATAAAAAACAAAGCAGGCATAAATATAACACCTGTTGCTACTAAAGCTGCGTTTTTGCTTCTTGCTTTGGAACGCTCTAGAATTGTGTCATTAATCTGACGTTTATTAGCGAAAAACTCCCGTTGAATATCAGCGCAACTCATTGCTCCATCATGTAACGTTGTAACTGAAATATTCTTTTCTAAGCGCCCCCCACACGCTGATAACGAGACCGCTAAAATAACACATATTATTCTTATAAAACATCTACACATAAAAAAACCTTATTAAATATGAAAAAAAATATCACATAAAACAAATAAAAAACAAAATAAAGTCTAAAAATAGACATAATTATTCGGATTCAGTGTTCGTTTAACAGCGTATTTATTTCAAAAACAAGTCCTTGATGTGCTGGCTTAACATGTGCTGGAACGTAATTTACAACCTCATTGTAATCAAGCGATCTATCCATATGTGTAAGTATAGCTTTTTGGGGTTTTAGATATTTTATCCATTGTAATGCTTGGTCGACGGAAAGATGACTTGGGTGAGATTCAAATTGAAGTGCTTCAATAATTAAAACATCCAAATTCATTAATTTGGGTAATGTTTTTTCAGGAAATTGACTAACATCTGTACAATAAGCAACATTACCAATACGAAAACCTAAAGAATGAATATTCCCGTGAAATTGTAAATGCGTATTGACGGTGATTGCTCCTCCCTGCCCCTGAATTATAAATTGGCTATCTTCTTTGATCGTATGCGCTTTTAAAATGGGTGAATAAGATGAACCTTTTGGCTTTTGAAAACAGTATCCAAATGCATTTTTCAAATGTTCTAGTGTAAACGAATCAGCGTAAATATCTATTAAACATTTTTGGGCAAGCGCATAACTGCGCAAATCATCAATACCGTGAATATGATCTGCGTGAAAATGCGTATAAAGTGCAGCATTAAGATGATTTACACGCGCATCGATCATTTGTGATCGAAAATCTGGACCAGTATCGATAACGATTGTTGTTTTTTCCCCTGATAGTTTAATGCGTTCGACTAATAAAGAACTTCTGTAGCGTTTGTTTTTGGGGTTATTAGGATCACATGCTCCCCAATCACCATTGGGGCGTGGAACTCCAGGAGAGGAACCACAGCCTAATATTGTAAATCGGTACCGGTCAAACATACCTTTCACCTTATTTTATTTTGTTAAATAAAAGAAAAGCATTTTGCGTTGTTATCTGAGCTATTTCTTCAATATTTAAACCAATTATTTCGGCTAAAGTAGTTGCTGTATAGTGTACAAAAGATGGTTCATTTGTTTTACCTCGATGAGGAACAGGTGCTAAAAATGGTGCATCTGTTTCCACCAATAAACGCTCATGAGGTACAATTTTTGCTATTTCACGGATTTTAAGCGCATTTTTGAACGTGAGAATACCTGAAAAGGATATATAACCACCAAGTTCAATGCCGGCACGAGCAAGTTGCATCCCAGACGAATAACAGTGAAGGACAAATGGAAAAGCCCCTTCTTTTATTTGTTCACGTAATATTTTCTCCATATCTCCATCAGCATTGCGTGAATGTATGACAAGAGGGAGTTGTGTTTCTCGAGAAGCGATAATATGTTCTTGGAAGATTTTCTTTTGCTCTTTTGGTAAAGAATAATCATAATGATAGTCTAGTCCTGCTTCTCCAAAGGCAACAATTTTGGGATGCTTCGATAGATTGATAAGCTCTTCAGCTGTAATATCTTGTTCTTCATGGGCATTATTGGGATGCGTGCCAACGGAACAAAATACCTGATCATAGGCTTGTGTAATTTCTAAAAGCTTATCCAACTTACGAACGTGTGTTGAAATCGTTATCATACGTTTAACATTCGCATCTAAAGCCCGTTGGATAATATCATCTAAATCTTGCGCAAAATCCTCAAAATCAAGATGACAATGTGTATCAATCAACATGATGAATATCGTCTTTCTTCAAGATATAACGGGGAAAGATTGGTTCCGGTGGCGGAAGATCAAGATCTTCTTGAATCTTTGAATTGCTAATATGATGAAATAACCGGTCACCTTCAGCAATTGCAAGGCTATCAAGAAGCTTAGCTGCTGATTGTGGTATAAAAGGCAACAACATAATTCCTATTCTCCGCAAAATTTCCACAGTTATGTAAAGAACTGTAGAAAATCTTTCTGTATTATTTTTTCGTAAATTCCAAGGTTGTTCGTTGGCAAAATAGCGGTTAGCATCTGCCACAACTGAAAAAATAGCTGAAAGTGCTAAATGCATTCCCTGAGATGACATGGATTGACGTGCAATTTCAAAGGCGCGAAGAGATTGTTCCAAAAGCTGTTCATCTTGAACTAAAAATGTAGCTGGTATAGGCACCTTTGCATTACAATTTTTTGCAATCATAGACAAAGAGCGTTGCGCTAAATTACCAAGATCATTAGCAAGATCTGCATTAATGCGATTCACAAAATTATCATGGCTATAACTACCATCTTGTCCAAAGGGCACTTCACGGAGAAGAAAATAACGTACCTGATCAAGACCATAGTGATCGACCATTTCAAAAGGATCCACAACGTTTCCAATGGACTTCGACATTTTTTCACCGCAATTGAGTAAAAAACCATGGGCAAAAACACGCTTAGGCAATTCTATTCCAGCAGACATTAAAAATGCCGGCCAATAGATTGCGTGAAAACGAACAATATCTTTGCCAATAATATGAACATTTGCAGGCCAAAAATCAGTTTTTTTTGAATTTTCATTGAAAAAATCAATTGCTGACAAATAATTCGTGAGCGCGTCAACCCAGACGTACATCACGTGTTTTGGATTATCTGGAACACAAACGCCCCAATTAAAGCTTGCTCGTGAAATAGAAATATCTTTTAAACCCGATTTGATAAAACTTATAACTTCGTTTCGTCGTTCAGGTGGAGCAATAAAATCAGGGTGTTTTTCATAATATTCAAGCAGGGCTTTCTCATAACGGGAAAGTCTAAAGAAATAACTTTCTTCTTCGTTCCATTCAACTGGAGAGCCTAACTCCTTCTCGCGACGGATGTTGTCTTCTCCGACTTCAGTATCTTTCTCTTCATAATATGCTTCCTGACGAACCGAATACCAGCCCGTATAACGGCCAAGATAAATATCGCCATTGGCTTCCATCTTTTTCCAAATTTTTTGACAAGCTTGATAATGGCGTTCTTCTGTCGTACGGATGAAATCATCGTTAGAACAATTTAATATTGCCAGCATTTTTTGAAACACAGCACTATTACGGTCTGCAAGTTGTCTAGGCGTCATACCTAAAACTGCTGCCGTTTGTTGCATTTTTAAACCGTGCTCGTCTGTACCAGAGAGAAAAAATACTTTTTTTCCTTCTAATCGTTGAAAACGTGCCAAAACATCACTTGCAATTGCACTATAGGCATGCCCAATATGTGGAGTGCCATTAGGATAAAAAATTGGAGTTGTTATGTAATAGGTGTCATGCATGTCAGACTCGTTGTGAAAAGCAGTAAAAGATACAATGGCATAACGTTTGTTAATCACATTGTCACGGAAAAAGCTCAGTCTCACGAATGATCTTATGAACTCTAAAAAGCAGATTAATAATGAATTGCTTTTTATCGAGATTAAATGTTTGTATTTCCCCTATTTCTTGATGTATCTCCTGCAACACCCACGCACATTTTTTTGAACGAACTAAATCCCCTCTTTCAGAGAGCATGATAGCTCTTTTTTCAATCTTATCAAGGAGTTCATCGCAAAATTGTTGAAATTGGATACTGGAAGAAGGAGACGAAAGTGTTTGTGCAAGAGTGTGTACGATAGCTAGATTACAAACTGATTGCTCTAAGAAAGTATCAATAGTTTTAACTATTTCAAGACCGCCTTGACAAATAAGTAAAGCTGCTCTTCGAGGACTTCCTTTAGATCTTGGAATAATCACCTCAACAATTTCTTCATCAGTTACGTCTTGATTGGAAAAAACATGTGTAATGACTTTTTTCATCTCATCATTGCACAATGGTCGCAAAGAGATTTTCTGGCATCGTGAGCGAATTGTTGGGAGTAATCTTCCTGAAGAGTGTGTGATAAGAATGAATAACGTCTTTGTAGGAGGTTCTTCCAGTGTTTTGAGAATTGCATTAGCGGCACTTCTCCCCATATCATCCGCGGAATCAATGATAACAATGCGCCATCCATTATCTTGCGATGTTTGATTTAAAAAATGCATAATATCACGGATATCATCGATGAGTATACCCGTTTTAAACTTTTGCGTTTTTACATCAAAACGACGCGAAACATGCAAAAGATTAGGATGACTTCCCCGCGTAATTTGGCGCCATGTGATGGAATCATGCTCTGGTTGCAGGAAATCACCCTTTTGAGAGCTTAAAATATTCCAAGCAAAGTGAAAAGCTAATGTAGCTTTTCCAATTCCGCGCTCTCCTTCTAATAATAACGCATGATGTAAATGCTCCTCCTTACGCATTTGTGCTAAAAAATGACGGGCAGTCTCATGGCCAAAAATCGTATTATTCTGTGAAGGTGATAAAACCGTATCGATATCATCATATTGGCGCAAAAAATTTACATCACTCATAGAAGTTGATCCAAAATTTCTTGAGAACAAATATTTTTTATTTTCTGTGCAATGACTTCCACCGCACCTGTTGCATCAATTACACGAAACCGATGAGGTTCCTGTTTTGCCAATTGAAGAAAAGCTTGGCGCCTTTGTTCTTGAATTTCCAAATTGTCTTTTTCAAAATAATCTATCGTTTCTGCTTGTTTCCTTCGTAAATGCGCACGCTTCATACCACACCTTGCTGGTATATCTAACAAAAACGTTAGATGAGGCATTATCCCATTGAGTGCAACATATTCTAAAGCAGAAAAAGTGGAGATACTCACTGTATCATTGCCCCCTTGGTAAACACGTGTAGAATCAATAAAGCGATCACATAAAACGACTTTGCCTTTCTTCAAGGAAGGTATAATAACTTCGGTAACATGATCAATGCGTGCTGCTGTAAGCAAAACCACTTCCATCAAAGGTCCGTAATATTGTGCCTGACCTGACAATAAAACATGACGTATTGCTTCTGCACCTGCCGTTCCTCCTGGTTCTCGTGTTGTAAGAACATCATAGCCTTTACTACAGAGATACTGAGCAAGCAAAGAAATTTGCGTTGTTTTTCCTACCCCCTCTCCTCCTTCGAATGTGATGAAATAACCTGACACCTATGAACCTTAACCCTTATTTAGCATGTATTATAAATATTTTCGTAACCATCCAATCGTTATTTCATAGAATGCATTTTTTACTTTTGCAAAGAAGCTTCCTTCTTGAACATCGATCTCGGCAAAAACAGGCTTTTCGAGAAGAATCTTTTTATCTTCTAAAATTTGAAGAACACCAACTGATTGTCCTAAAGTGATAGGAGCTTTCAATGGACCGCGATATTTAATTTTTGCTTTAATATTCATTTTTTTTTCATTTGAAAGCATAAAGCTTATTGGCTCTTGAACAATGAGGGGAACAGAGTTTTGCACCCCACCGTAAACAGAAGCACGGCCAACCATTTCTCCCTTTGTGAAAATCGTTTTAAGATCAAAAGCCGTCATTCCCCATTGAAGAATGCGTTCTACTTCTTTTGTCTGTCCTTTACCATCTTGCAAACCATTTATTGCTAAAAAAAGACGTCGATGATTTTTATAGGCGGCAATAATCATTGAAAAGCCTTCTTTTTCGCTGTAGCCGAATCCGAATCCTTCTACACCAATTTCCTTAGAAATAAGAGGATTTTTGTTACGTTGAAAAATTTTATTCCAAGTAAAGTGAGGTTCACGGTAAAGCACATAATAATCAGGATACTCATGAGCAATATGACGCACTAATGCAACCATATCGCGCAATGTCACAAACTGCCCCTCTTCGGGAAGCCCTGTTGCATTAACAAAATGGCTATGCGATAATCCGAGCGCTTTTGCGCGTTGATTCATCAGTTTTGCGAAATCAGCTTCACTTCCCGATACCCCTTCAGCAAGGGTAATAGCAGCATCATTTCCATTGACAATAACGAGACCACGCAAAAGATCAGAAACACTAATTTCTGACTTCACTTTTGCAAACATAGTGGTTGTACCGGAAGGTGCTCCCCCCTTACGCCAAGCATTTTCACTTACTGTGAATGTTTGTGTGTTGCTTAAAACACCTTGTTTTAACTGATAAAATATGACTTCAGCCGTCATCAATTTTGCTAATGAAGCTGGGGGGAAAGCAATATCACTCTGTTTGTCAAAAAGTATTGTATCGGTATCATTATCTAATAGGAGTAATTGCGATGCAGAAGTTTGAAAATCTTGCGCTCTTCCTCCCCTATCCAATGTTAACATCCAAAATAAGGTAAATAAAATCCTTAATGTTGTACGCATAACCGCCCCTCCTATATCTAAAGATCAGCATAAAAGATACCTTTATACAAGGAAAGATTTGTTTATTTTTGTAGACCGAGAATCGTTAGCAACCAGAAAACAGATTTTTTCGCCCAGCATTAAAACAAAGCACATGATAACGTTTTGTTTTTCGCATAGCACTTAAACTTTAATGTTTCAGATACATGGAAAACACAAAAAACTTTTCACTTATTGTTATTTTTTATAAAAAACTGCAATCTAATTCCATTCATGAGAATCCTATTACAATCAATAACTCTTGATCATTTGCTGTTTAGAGACTTTGGACAAACTGAAAATTAATGCACGCTCTTCTTAAAATAGTTGAGATTAATCTAATTTTATCTTTTTGTCTGGCTTATTTATAGAGGCTATCTGATCAAACAACGGCGGCTTATCAACTAAAACGGGACCAACCTCTGGCAATTTTATTGAAACAGTTTTGGGTTGCTTCTGTTCAAGAGTCGTTTTAGCTGATTGCTCTTTGTTGCCTATATTTCTTTCCCCCAATATGATGCTTTCTCTTTTTTTCGGAATATCTGCCAATGCTAATGAATACGAAGAGGAATTCCTCGGCGTATAAGATGCCATTAAATAAGCACCATCATAGTAGCCAACGGGTGCTTCAGCAATATATTCTACTTTAACATTTGCTACACCAGCATTTTCATAACCAAGTATTGCTGCGGCTTTTTTTGATAAATCAATGATTCTATCTTTCATAAAAGGACCGCGATCATTCACTCTAACAATGAGTGAAGACCCATTTTCCAGATTAGTAACACGAGCATAACTGGGTAAAGGCATTGTAGGATGAGCAGCAGTCAAGAGATTCATGTCATAGATCTCACCATTTGCTGTTAGACGCCCATGAAAATCTGCACCATACCATGATGCTTCTCCAATACGTTTATAGGTCGGATCATGTTGGGGATAGTACCACTTTCCTTTTATTTGGTAAGGTTTACCGACGACAGCCCGCCTACTCCCCTCTCCTTTGAATTGATTTTTCCTACTTGAAACTTTTTCAGGCAGAACAACAGTCACTGCATCAGTTGTATGTGTTGTTTGGCTTGCACAGCAAGACACCAATAGCTGGGAAACAGCTAGCACAGAAACAAATTGAGATGTTAATTTAACAATGGGAGTAAATTTTTTTTTGCTGTTTAAAAGCATCTTTCAGCCCGCTTATTTCTATTGAGTACTTACCGCAAAAAACACGCTGTACTTTCTGTACGCGATAGGAAAACTCAAATTTCAATGATGATTCCCCTCGCTTCGCCATGATATGCTTAAAATTCACTTTTTATCAAGCATTTAATACATTATTAATTATTATTTGTTATTCGCTGCAAAAAATAAAAGCACTCTAATAAAAGTTAGAATGAATAAAAAATAAATAAAATCAATATATTAGCTAAATAAGTGATTGCATAATATAAATTGTGAATAAGGAGGATTACTCCTGCATAAGGAGCCGTAAACTACTTGAATTAATGAAAAAAATAACTGTTATTGAATGAAACAGCATATAGATTGAGAGAGTTAGTAGCAACATGTGCAGCCAATGCAGAAGCTACGGTATTACAACTTAAAGCGCTTTTTGGCTTCACAGAAGATAGCATGGCACAGTTTTATACTAAAACAACCGACAGAAAACGTCTCGTAATAGAATCAATTAAAAAGGTTCAGAACATACAGAAAAATAAGATAAGAGAAACAAAGAACACAAAATTCCTGAAATCTTGCACAACCTACTAACCTTATTTAAAAGTGGTGAGCGCGCAGGGATTCGAACCCTGGACCTACTGATTAAAAGTCAGTTGCTCTACCAGCTGAGCTACGCGCTCCCAAACAAGCTATCTTGCTTGTAGAAAGTTAGAGGAACATACGGTTGACTTTTCATTTGGTCAACACCTTTCGAAAAAAAAATTATTCTTTGCTTTAGTTATCAATATTTTTCTGCTTTTTTCGCTTTTCGAACTTAAATAAAAGGTTAGTGATTTAAACGCAAAAATACCTCATAGTTTCAAAATGTGAATACGAGAGGAGGAGGAATGCATGTAAATGCATTAAACTGGGTTTTAATAAATAACCAAAGCGCATAAAAAGAAATCAATGCTACCCACTGTTGTGAATATAACGAATAGGACATGGAGAAAAAGCATATTTACTAGAAAGTGTTGGAAAGGCATATATTTATGAAATATATTTTCTGATTTTAGTATTTTTTAAGTTTTTGTTCTCGTTTTCTATATGTGAATATGCTTTCGATAAAGCATTATGCTCGTTTGCCAGAAGCTTATTATAGAAGAGAGTAAAGCAGAAATAATTCAGAGATTGGCACAGTTGCCACGATATTGAAAATATATCACTTTATAAAGACAAAAAATGAAAATAATGCATACAATATTTCTATTATAAATAATTTTACTAAAAATAAAAAAGTAACAATACTATGTAAAATGATTCTAAATGCGTATTGAACTATCATTTATGTTAAATCAAAAGATATCTTTTTTCTTTATGAATAAATTCCAAGATATACAAATATCTTCTTAGAAGATACAGATGATTTTTTTAAAACTGATTGTGTAATTTAGTTTAAGCTAATTACTCTTGTTTGATAGAATAACACATATTAAATTAAAATAAATTATGTCTATATTTAAAATATATTATTAATTAAGAATATAATATAAATTGTTTATAAATAAAGAAGTCTAATTTCATTAATTCCACTTTTAAATTCAAAAAAATGAAGAAGATGCTTTTGATTTGTGTTGAAAAAATGTAAAATAATGAAGGATAGATATACTTTATTTTCTATTTCTTTCTTTTTTGATTCTTTTGATTGGAACATTGAATGCTGACATGTAAACAATATGAGCTACTCTTGTTCATTCACAATCATATGAAAGACATTGGTATTCCCCCCTCCTTTGATGAAATGAAAATTGCATTAGAGCTTACATCAAAATCTGGTATTCATAGACTTATTACAGCCCTAGAACAACGAGGTTTTATACGTCGTTTGCCAAATCGTGCCCGCGCAGTAGAAATTGTGCGACTTCCTGAGAAAATAACATTTAATCTTTCTTTAGCGCGTAAAATTTCTTCTAGTGTAATAGAGGATAACAAAAGAAAAATATCAAAAAACTTCGGCAATCTTGATAATTTTGATGAAGAAGAGAAAAAAAATACCACGATTCCCATTATGGGGCGTATTGCTTCTGGTGTACCTATTTCCGCTATACAGCAACAAATAAATACACTTTCTTTACCACAAGACATGATTAATTCAGGTGAGCACTACGCTTTAGAAGTCAAAGATGATTCTATGATTGAAGCAGGAATCCTTGATAAGGATACTATAATTGTTAAACGCCAAAGTACAGCAACATCCGGTGAAATTGTTGTCGCATTTATTGATAAAGAAGAAGCAACTTTAAAACGTTATCGACGCCAAGGAGCTTCTATTGCATTAGAAGCTGGCAATCCTCACTACGAAACACGCATATACGGACCTGAGCGTGTAGAGATACAAGGTAAGCTTATTGGACTTATTCGCAAATATTAGAAAACAAAAAAATCTATCTCGCACGCTCCGTATATTCAATATAAGATTATATTAGTATTTTTTCGTGCGTTATGCTACGTATACTCATAAGATTTTGTAGAAAAAAATTAAATAACTTTCTAAAGCATTGTATTGCATCTATAAAAAAAATAAAGAGCCTCTTTTATTCTTAATAAAGTAGCAGATAAAGTTTAGTTTTCATCATAAAGTTGCAAGGATTATCATGGCAGCACCGCGTATTAGTTTTGTTTCCCTTGGATGTCCAAAAGCACTTGTAGATTCTGAACGAATTATTACAAGCCTTCGTTCGGAAGGTTATGAAATTTCACATAAGCATCAAGGTGCTGATCTCGTTATTATTAATACCTGTGGTTTTCTTGATTCTGCCCGAAATGAATCACTCGCCAATATTGATGAAGCCCTCAAAAAAAATGGAAAAGTTATTGTAACGGGCTGTCTTGGTGCTGATCCTGATGTGATTCGTCAAGTACATCCTAATGTGTTGGCTATTACAGGACCACAAGCCTATGAAAGTGTTATACAAGCAGTTCATAAAGCAATTCCTCCAGTTCATGATCCTTTTATCGATTTAGTTCCCCCCCAAGGTATTCGTTTAACACCTCGCCATTATGCTTATTTAAAAATTTCTGAAGGATGTTCTAATCGGTGTAGCTTTTGTATTATTCCTACACTGCGCGGTAATCTTACTTCACGTCCTATCAATAATGTTCTTCGCGAAGCTGAAAAACTGGTACAAGCAGGTGTAAAAGAGCTTTTGGTTATTTCACAAGATACCAGTGCTTACGGCATTGATATTAAATATCTAGAAACGCCTTGGAAAGATCGCATAGTAAAAACAAAATTTTTCGATCTTTGTCGCGAATTAGGCAATATGGGTGTTTGGATACGTATGCATTATGTTTATCCTTATCCTCATGTTGATGAAGTTATTGAATTGATGGCTGAAAGAAAAATTCTCCCTTATCTGGATATCCCTTTTCAGCATGCATCACCAAACGTTTTGCGTAATATGAAACGTCCCGCTCTTATGGAAAAAATGAATCGTAGAATTGAAAAGTGGCGAGCAGTTTGTCCAGATCTCACTTTGCGATCAACATTTATTGTCGGCTTTCCAGGTGAAACGAATGAAGATTTTAATTTACTCCTTGAATGGTTAGAGGAAGCAAAAATTGAACGTGCCGGCTGTTTTAAATATGAAGAAGTAAAAGGTGCCGTTGCAAATGATTTGGGATTAGAAAACATTCCTGAAGAAGTAAAAGAAAACCGCTGGCATCGCTTTATGGCAAAACAACAACAAATTTCCAATCATCTTTTAAAGAAAAAAATCGGTAAAAGACTACAAGTGCTTATCGATGAAAGTCAAGGCAAAGTAGCTAAAGGCCGTAGTCAATATGATGCTCCAGAAATAGATGGTGTTGTGCATATATCATCACGACGACCATTACGTGTCGGTGAATTTGTCACTGTTAAAATCGAACAATCAGATGCTTATGATCTTTATGGTATCGCAGTTTGAAGTTATAAAAAAGCTTCAACTTAAACATTTCATATTTATAATAAGTCTTTAAAATCAAAAATTTTTTTATCAAGCAAATGGCTTGGGCGCACATTGCTCAAAGCACGAATCATGGTGTCTTTACGTCCAGGCATTCTTTTTTCGATATCACTGAGCATTTTTTTCATTGTATTGCGTTGTAAACCATCCTGACTACCGCAAAGATTGCAAGGAATAATAGGAAATTGCATTGCTTGAGAAAATTTTTCCATATCTTCTTCTGCAGCATAAACGAGAGGGCGCAAAACAAAAAGATCGCCCTCGTCGTTTATCAGCTTTCCAGGCATAGCTGCTAATCGGCCTCCATGAAATAAATTCATAAAAAACGTTTCCAAAACATCATCACGGTGATGTCCTAGAACTAATGCAGAACATCCCTCTTCACGTGCAACACGATATAAATTGCCACGTCGCAATCGAGAACAAAGGGAACAATATGTTTGCGTATGTGCTAATTTATCCGTAACAACTGAATAAGTATCTTGATATTCAATGCGATATGGAATTTGATAAGAATTTAAAAAGTCCGGAAGAATGTGCTTAGGGAAACCTGGTTGTCCTTGATCAAGATTACAGGCTAAAATTTCAACAGGTAAAAGACCACGCCATTTTAAATCCAGAAGGAGCGCTAATAAACCGTAAGAGTCCTTTCCACCCGATAAAGCAACAAGCCATTTTTTTCCTGAAGAAAGCATAGAAAAATCATCAAATGCTTGCCGTATATGACGCAAAAGCCGTTTACGTAATTTATTAAATTCTACAGTTGAAGGAGCTATTCGAAATATTGGATGACAATCATCCGCTTCTCTCGCCAAAAGATCAGTTTTCTCTACATTCTCTTCCATATCCTGATATTCGACTGAAATATTATCCATGATACCATAATCCTGCACAATAAACATCTTATTCTGAAAGAGTGACCAAGATAACAACAGAGGGGGTGCAGCTTAAACTTTATTACTCATTTTGTTTGTAAAATGAGCTGTGTAAAAAAGAAATGGAGCTATACAAGTCATACTGCTATAAAACATAACAACAAACTTGATACAGCACCATTCATAAAAACCGCTTGTTAGCTTCAAAAACTATAAAGCAACATAACATTTTTGAGCATGTAATAAAACAGAGAGAGCAATATACTCTCCCTAGAGCATTTATCGAGAATAAAATTCAACAACCAAATTAGGTTCCATTTGCACAGCATAAGGAACATCTGCAAAAGCAGGAACACGCGTAAATGTCGCTTTCATCTGATTATGATCAGCTTCGATATATTCAGGCACATCACGCTCCGCCAATTGCACAGATTCCAGAACCAAAACAAGCTGTTTTGATTTTTCACGAACCTCAATAACGTCACCTGGTTTACAGCGATATGATTGAATATTCGTGCGCCGACCATTTACATTAACATGACCATGATTGATAAATTGGCGAGAAGCAAAAATTGTAGGTACAAATTTTGCACGGTAAACAACAGCATCCAAACGCGATTCCAAAAGGCCAATAAGATTTTCACCTGTATCACCACGCCGACGAGAAGCTTCTGCATAAGTTTTACGGAATTGTTTTTCTGAAATATCACCGTAAAAACCTTTTAGTTTCTGCTTAGCACGCAATTGCACACCATAGTCAGAAAGCTTTCCTTTACGGCGTTGCCCATGCTGACCTGGACCATAATCACGGCGATTAACAGGAGACTTTGGACGACCCCAAATATTTTCTCCCATACGGCGATCAATTTTATACTTCGTTGTTTCGCGTTTACTCATCGCATTTCCTTAAAAATAAAGCACAAGATCTTATAGTAAGACCTCAAGGAAACGCGCCCTCCTCTGCCTTTTTTTAAAAAAGACTGACAGGATAGCTTAATACATAATATGCAAAGTTATCCACGGGACACGTCAATTAACACCATTTTCTCGAAAGAAAAAGCTAAGATAGCTTTATTGATCTCATACCCAAAAGTCAACTCCTTTCACGATATTTAAGCCAAACTCTTTTAACAAACGCTTTGTTGAAGAAGTTATATTTTGCGATGTAAACAACGCAAAATCTTTATTATGCGTCTTTCTGTTTTGGTGATGCATTCTTTCCGGCAATAATGATTTTGTGTGTTTAGCTATAGCTTTTGCCGGATCAATCCATTCAACAGGCCATAAAGCTTGTTCACGAAATAAGTTAATCAAAAAAGGATAATGTGTACAAGCTAACACAATGATATCAGTATATTTGCCATTTTTCTCAACAAAGCATGGAAGGATTTCGTTACGTAATTCTCTTAAATTGACAGATTTTCCACGTAAATAATCTTCAGCAAAACCAGCAAGCTTTTCACTTCCAACAAGCCGGACATGACACTGATCAGCAAAAGTATTGATTAATTCATGTGTATACGCACGTTTCACTGTTGCGGGAGTGGCTAACACTGAAATAAAACCAGATTTTGTTTGTTCAGCTGCTAATTTAATTGCAGGAACAGTTCCAACAAAAAGAACATGGGGAAAGTTTTTTCGTAAATCTGCCATCATGAGTGTAGAAACAGTATTGCAAGCGATCACACATAAAACAGGATTATAAAGTGTTAAAAGGTTTGTAAAAACCTTTAAGATGTGGTCCTTTAAGACATTCCCTTCCCAATTACCATAAGGAAATCCTGCATCGTCAGCAACATAAATGAACTGCGTTTCAGGGATAAGAACGCGTACTTCCCTTAACACTGTTAAACCGCCAATACCACTATCAAAAAAAAGAACAGGCCGTTTATCCATCAGTTTGCACACCTGTTTTAAATTTTTTACGATCACGATCTGCGGGGGCACCGCTTCCTCGTGGAAACTTAGGCGAAAAATGTTCTAGTGAAGATATAATCCCCCGTAGCAAGCGAACTTCAGATTCGCTAAAATGAGCGCGCGTAAAAACAGAACGCAGGTTCGCAAGCATAACCTCCTTGCGTTCTCGGGGCCTAAAATATCCACGAATATCCAAAGCATCTTCTAATTGAGATAAAAAACCATGAAACGTTGCTTTATCAGCTGGCTCCAGCTCTACTGCACGAAAAGCAGTATCACTCGCATCTTCCAAACCTGATTTCATCCATTCATAAGACATAAGCAAAACCGCTTGTGCAATATTAAGTGATGCAAAAGCAGGGTTTACCGGAAAAGTAATGATTTCATCAACAAGACTAATCTCATCATTTACCAGTCCCCACCTCTCTCTTCCAAAGACGATACCCGTCTTATGTCCGATATTTTCACGTTGACGTAAAATACTCGCTGCTTCTACAGCACTTTTTACAGTTTTAAAACCACATCTTTCACGTGCCGTTGTAGCAAAAACATAGTGCAAATCTGCAATTGCGTCACGTAATGTATCAAAAATCACTGCATCGTTAATGACATGGTCTGCTTTACTCGCTGCAGCTCTAGCTTTTTCACTTGGAAACTCTTCTCGAGGTTTGACTAACCGAAGCTTAGAGAGCCCAAAATTCGCCATTGCCCTTGCTACCATACCAATATTTTCAGGCAACTGCGGCTCAACTAAAATAATAATTGGACCATTTGTTAAATTTATATGATTTTTATTGGTTCCAGCCATCAATCTCTACCTAATTCCACTTTAATTATGTTTTTTTTGAATAAAACTTTGCCCTTAAAATAGTTCACAAAATAACCTTTTTAATAACAAATTATGGTCAATGTTGTCTTTTCAACTAGAAATTGCGAATTTAACGTATAAAGATTTAAAAGAATGAAAAAGCTTTGGTGCTTAGAGCAAGTCTAAAGGAGAGAGGAGTATTTTTACACTGATATTTCTCTGTTTACATTCCATAATTGTTGCAAATCGCAATTTTAGTTGTATTATGAAATCATGCATTCTAAAAAAGGAATATGCTCTTTCTTCCCAAACTTTTTCCTGCAAAACTTATCCGTCGTTATAAACGTTTTCTTGCTGATGTTAAACGAGATGATCAATATATCTTCACGGTGTCTGTTCCTAATACAGGATCGATGCTGGGATTAACAGCTCCCAATTCTAATATTTGGCTTTCATATAATAACAATCCCAAGCGAAAATATGCATATCAATTAGAAATTGTCGAAACGAATAATACTTTAGTTGGCATCAATACGACTTTATCCAATAAAATTGCATTAGAAGCAATTCAAAAGGGATTATTACCAGAATTAAACGAGTACAAAACAATCTTAAGGGAGCAACGCTATGGTATGCAATCACGGATTGATTTTCTTCTGCGTGATGACCTTCTTCCGGACTGTTATCTAGAAGTTAAAAATGTTCATTTTATCCGCCAAAAAGGACTAGCAGAATTTCCTGATACTGAGACAAAACGTGGTACACGTCATCTTGAAGAGCTTATAAAAATTGTGCAACAGGGAAAACGAGCCGCTATGCTTTATGTGATTCAACGGGAAGATTGTTCAGCTTTTACGATCTGTCGTGATCTTGATCCAACCTATGGACGTAAATTTGATTTAGCATTAGAATCAGGGGTAGAATTTTATGCTGTAAAATGTCACGTAAGTGTAGAAGGTATTTTTCCGATTCATCGAGTAAAAATAGAAAACAGAAAAAGCAATGACTGATTATATTGAATATAACAAAATACCCTTAAAATTTAATGGACAAATCCGTATTTTTGATGACCATGCTTTTGCAAAAATGCGTGAAGTTGGTCGTATTGCTGCTGAATGCCTCGATGCACTTACGGATATTATTAAGCCTGGCATTACCACGCAAGAAATTGATGATTTTGTGTTTACTTTTGGTGCCATGCGGGGAGCACTTCCTGCTGATCTAAATTATCACGGATATGGCCACTCATGCTGTACATCAATCAATCACGTTGTTTGTCATGGCATTCCCAATAAAAGATCCTTGCAAGAAGGCGATATTGTTAATGTTGATGTAACCTTTATTCTTGATGGTTGGCATGGAGATTCAAGCCGTATGTACCCTGTTGGAAAAATCAGACGTGCTGCAGAGCGCTTATTAAAAATAACGTATGAAAGTCTTATGAGAGGAATTGCTGTAGTTAAGCCCGGAGCAACCACAGGTGATATTGGTGCAGCAATTCAGCACTATGCAGAATCTGAACGCTGCTCAATCGTAAGAGACTTTTGTGGACATGGAATTGGTCAACTGTTCCATGATGCCCCCAATATTCTACATTACGGCAATCCTAGAGAAGGGATAGAACTGAAACAAGGTATGATGTTTACAATTGAGCCTATGATTAATCTTGGAAAACCACAAGTTAAGATTTTATCTGATGGCTGGACTGCCGTTACGCGTGATCGGTCTCTTAGTGCACAGTACGAACATACAATTGGCGTAACGAATGAAGGATGCGAAATATTTACGCAATCTCCTAAAAATATTTTTTATATTCCCAATTCAGATGCTTAAATATCAAATGATGCTTAAATAAATGTAGAAATGTCATGGCTAAAAAATTAAATAAAAAGGGGAACAGCCAAAGCGATCATTTTGCATTAACATCAAGTTCCCCTCTTCATCCAAAACCAGAAATAAAAAATGAAAACGTCCAGAGAAATTCACAAGTCCATAAGCATTACCATGGACATCGTGAACGTCTGCGTAGACGTTATTTAAAATCAAAAGGGAATGCGATTGAAGATTATGAATATCTTGAATTATTACTTTTTCGTACGATCCCCCGTGCAAATACAAAACCAATAGCGAAAAGCTTAATAGCGCATTTTGGCTCATTAGCCGATGTATTGAGCGCCGATATTCATCGGCTTCAAGAAGTGCAAGGATGCGGTCCTGCCACTGCGATTGACTTAAAAATTATTTCAGATGTTGCAGGACGTCTTGCTCGCGCGCAATTACTTAAACGTGATATTTTTTCATCATGGGATAAAGTATTAGCATATTGTAAAGCTGTCATGGCTCATGAAACACGCGAGCAGTTTCGTGTTTTATTTCTTGATAAGAAACATGGCTTACTCGCTGATGAAGTGCAACAAATTGGAACCATTGATCATACCCCTGTCTATCCTCGTGAAGTCATTTCTCGAGCTTTGCAATTGTCTGCGTCAGGACTTATTCTAGTTCACAATCACCCTTCCGGCGATACCAAACCTTCTCAAGCAGATATAACAATGACATATAGATTAAAAGATGCCGCAAATGCATTAGGAATTATTATTCACGACCACCTGATTATAGGACGCAATAGTTACACAAGCTTTAAAGCACAAAAACTCATATAAACCTCTTCGGGTGAATAAAAATGTCACTCAACTCTTTAAACAAATCAATTTTCTAAATCGATATCTAATATGGCCATCGAGAAATTGTATGATAATTCATTCTCATCTTCATCTCGATAAATAACACCTAAAAATTCATCCCCAATATAAACCTCACAAGAATCATCTTTTTTAGGCCGTGCTCTTACCTGCAATGCTGAATTTTGGAATGTGTTTTTTAAATAACTATCAAGTTTTTTTATTTCATCAGCATTCACTATGCTCTCCTGTCTTTTGAGATTATTAATTAATGATTTATTCGCCAATAAGGCACTCCTAGAATTCTGTAAAGATAGTAAAAATCTTACTCCTGATCTTCGGTTAGCCCTACACCTAAAGCACAATTATTTTCAAATTTTGCTGAATATCCTTATTCAGAGGCTTTATCATTATTAATATTCGTTCAATAGATTACAAAAGTAAAAAAAACGGGTAGAAAACCGTACGTTTTTAATAATTTTTACTTTATCCCCAATTTTATTACATGCGCTTACACGCATATTCTGACAAAAAATCAATCAACTATTACAATGCTTATTCCATCTATTCAAAAACAGAGCTCTATAAAATAGAGGCACTTCTTTATTTTACAGCTTTTCTTGTTTACCATAAAAATCCTTGTTTAATAGTTAAAAAACACCCCCCTTTAAATACTCTCAGCGCATACCCGAAAAAGGAAATCACTCCTATATAAATATATAAAATAAGCTCACTAGAGTTTTATTACTATTTCATTCGCTCTTACGTAAAAACACACACTACAAAATTGACATTTTGAACAAGTTTCTATCTTATCCAAGAGAAAAAATATCGGATACTTTTGCAAATTCTAAAGATTTTGTATGAGAATCATACAATAGGATAACGAGAAAGAAAATCGATAACGCCTTTTTTATAAACCTTATCTCCCACAGCAAGCATATGATCTCGACCAAGAATTGTTAGTGCTTCACCATGAGGCAACAAAGCGGCTAACGGTTCTGCTTCACCGCCAATCTCATCTAATGAACCAACCGCAACCAGTGCAGGTTGCTCAATTTTGTAAACCTCAGATGCTGTTAACTCTTGTTTTGATGTGATAATACAAGCCGCGAGAGCACGTCTATCGCTTTTTGTTTGATCTGCAAATTTACGAAACATTAAACCACGTGGATTCGTAATGGTAGAAATATCTTCTGCTAAAAGAGCTTCTGCAACAGGTTCCCAATCTCCTGCGCCTGTTACCATACCAATACCTAAACCACCAAAAATGACACTGTGTACATATGTCGGGTACAAAAGAGCCATAAATGCGCTAATTCGAGCGCCCATAGAATATCCCATAACATGCGCTTTAGATAATTCTAAATGCTGCAACAATCTCACTGCATCGCCAGCCATAGCTTGAGGCGTATAAAAAGAAGAATCGTAACTTTTAATTGAATCTCCATGCCCGCGATTATCAAGAGCAATAACACGATACCCTGCTTCCGTAAGGGTGCGAAACCAACCCGTTGCATACCAATTTACACGTGCAGAAGATCCAAAACCGTGAATCAACAAAATAGGCTCTCCCTGCCCTTCTTCTCGATAAGCAAAGCGTAAATCATCATATTCAAAAAAACGGACATCTTCAGCTGTCATTTTTATTACCTTTGCATTCTCCACAAATGGCGGGATGAAGAACACGTTGTCCCTTCTCTAATTTTTTTTCAGCAACTTCACCCGCGTTAACTTCAAGCGCAAAAGTTGCAGGAACTCCTGATGAAATCGTATCCGTTGAAAAGGGAGAAGTGCTTTCAACAATCGATACAATAACTCCTTCAGCGTTTAAAAAAATCATATCTAAGGGTAAAGGTGTATTTGCCATCCACATAAAAAATTTCTGCGTATCTTTTAATTGATCACTTCCCTGATGTCTAAAGAGCATTGCACGATCGCGTGGAAAATCAGTACGATACATCAAACCAGCTTTCGCTTGGGATGGTGTAAAAGCAATCTCTACTTTATAAGAAATCGCACCTTGCTTTGTTTGTATCTCTAAAGGAATCGGATGAACAGGAAGCTCTAAGGGCTTATTTGCTACAGCTACAGTCACTTCCAATATAAAAAACAGCGCTAACGCAATGATGCCCCCTTTTTCAAACAGCTTTAACATCTTTATCTCCATACCAAACAACCCTTTATTAGCATTTAAGCATCCAAATTAAAAAAGAAGCAAAATAAGAGTATAAGCTTCCTTTATTTCTCTCAATGCACTATCATATAGTGAGCTTCACTTAATTTATGATTTTATGGGTATATCTTTTTTTATACACGCTGGTATACATGCTGGCGTTATGGTTGTTTATATTCATATACAGATAGCATCACCTCTCTCCTAAACAATCAAAGAGAACATGTGGGGTATAGTGAAACTCAATGTGTAGCAAATGGAATCCCTATGTCTGGATAAATTTCCGCTGTCATCAAGCCTTTTTTCCCTTTACCAAAACGTACAAGAACAACTTGACCAGAACGAAGTTCTGCTAAACCAAAACGGCGCAAAGTTTCCATATGAATAAAAATATCTTCTGTTCCTTCTCCGCGGCTCAAAAACCCGAATCCTTTATCGCGATTAAACCACTTGACAATTGCGCGCTCTAAACCACTTTCTGGGGTAACAATGACATGCGTACGGGCTGGAGTTTCTGACGGATGAATCGCTGATGAACAATCGATAGATTTTACTTGAACGCATTTTAATCCTCGTTCAGTTTTTTCCACAGCACAAACAACTTTAGCTCCTTCCAAAACTGTTTGAAAGCCATCCCTCCGCATCACTGTAACGTGCAATAATATATCCGGAAAATCAGGTAAATCAGGTACAATAAACCCATATCCCTTACTACCATCAAACCACTTAATGACACCACTGATTTCAATAATCTCACCACAAGCACCTCTATTGTCTTCAGACAGGGAATAACCCTTTAATGTATCCTTACTCGTCATAATAAACGTGATCCTGTAGGTCTAAATTGTATGACATTGATTCTCTACATCAAGTAAACATTGCTCTTGCATCAACACGCAAGTCCTAAGATAAGATTTCCCCATATTGTCGTATCTTCTGTTCTCAGATAAACCCGCAAATTTAAATTTTACATAAAATATTTGATCATACGCTTCATATATTTTACTAAAAAGAAGGTAATATAAAAGGTTTTTCACACAATATGTAATGATGTTTTCGTTCATGTGTAACTTGCATGATGAAGAAGTTCCAGATAAGGTGCAAAAATTACAACTAAATTAAGGAAGGTGCACAATGCAATTGAGGAAAATCCTTACTACGCTCGCAGCTGTAATGGTACTTGTAGCAAATGCCTATGCCAATGAACCTATTAAAATTGGTGTTTATCTTCCATTAAGTGGCCAAAATGCATTTGGAGGTCAACTCGAAATGAGAGGCATACAGTTGGCACATAAAAAAATCCCAGAAATACTTGGACGTAAGGTGGAACTTATCGTTGTTGATAATAAATCCGATAAAGTAGAAGCTGCTAATGCTGTTATGCGTTTGACTGCTAGTGAAAAAGTTAATGGGATTATAGGTAGTTATGGCTCTTCACTCTCGTTAGCTGGTGGGGAAATATCTGAAAAAGCAAAGACTCCAACTATTGCAACCTCTTCAACGAGTCCACTTGTTACACAGGGCAAAAAATACTATTTTCGTGCGTGCTTCATTGATTCCTACCAAGGTGTAGGAATTGCAACTTACGCAATTCAAACTTTACATGCAAAAAAGGCTGCTATACTCAAAGATATCTCAAATGATTATGCGATTGGTCTTGCAAGTTATTTTATGCGCTCTTTTAAAAAACTCGGTGGTGAAGTTATCTCAAATTTAAACTATAATTCTGGAGATCAGGACTTTTCAGCTGTTCTCACACAGATCATAGCACAAAAACCAGATATTTTGTTTATTCCATCCTATTTTTCTGAAGGTGCTATCATCATGAAACAAGCACGTGAGCTAGGCGCAAAGTTTCGAATTATGGGGGGTGATGCTATGGATAACCCAGAAACCGTTACAATTGCAGGAAAAGCAGCAGAAGGGTTCTTACATACAACACTTCCCTACAGCGAAGACATGCCAAACATGTCAGCAGCTGCGCAAGAGTTTACAAACGAGTGGAAAGCAGCTTATCCTGATCAGGAGCCAAATATAAATTCTGTTTTGGGATATACAAGTTATATGATGTTCATGAAAGCTATTGAAAATGCTGGCAGTGCTGATCGTGAAAAAATCACTATAGAACTTAGCAAATTAAAAGATTTTCAAACACCCTTTGGTGAGATGTCTATGGATGAAAATCATAATCCAAAACTTCCTATCGGTATAATTGAAATAAAGGATGGGAAACGTGTCTATTTAGATGAAGTCAAACCTGCTCTTTAAAAAATCAGAAAAATTTAGTAATCAAAATCTAGCATTTGGTTGAAGATCTTTTCTTCAACCAAATCACTTAAGAATTTCGTATTTTATTCTATATGAATTAACAAATGTGGAAGGACGAGAGATGAGCACTGAAATGTTCATCCAGTATTTTTTTAATGCGCTGGCATTGGGATCGCTTTATGGACTTATAGCGATTGGTTATACCATGGTCTATGGTATTCTAAGGCTTATTAATTTTGCTCACGGTGACATCTTTATGTTAGGAGCGTATTTTGTTTTCTTTTCCACAATTAGCTTTATGCCTGCTTGGGCCGCTGTTCTTCTTGTATTTCTGGCTGTTCTCATTTATTATGCGGTGTTTATAGGGTTCAAAAAACGCCCTCCAATTTATTGGATCGCTGTCTTTTCGCTTCTTGTTCTGGGCTTCATTTATTATTTTAAAATTGCTCCGCAAGACTTTGCACCTATTTGGATCTTAGCTATTTGTTTTTCGATTTTTATCACAAGTGCTGTGGGGATTACTGTTGATCAATTTGCTTATCGACCTTTGCGTCATGCTCCGCGTATTTCAGCGCTTATAGGTGCAATAGGAGTTTCCTTTTTTATTGAAAATCTTGCTACCGTACTTTTTAGTGGTGTCCCCAAAGGGGTAAAACAGCCAGATTTTCTTGTAAAGCCGATTCTGTGGCATTTAAAACAAGGCTCAGAGGATGTCATTAGAATTGCTCCCATGTCTCTGATTGTTCCTACTGTTTCGTTTTTTCTGATTGTGTTATTGCTATGGATTATCCATAAAACAAAACCGGGGCTTGCTATGCGCGCGATCTCACACGATATTGAAACAACGCGTTTAATGGGAGTCTCTGTCAATAAAGTCATTGCATTCACATTTGGGATAGGCTCCGCACTTGCCGCTATCGCGGGCATCATGTGGTCTCTCCGCTACCCTCAAATTCAACCTTATATGGGCGTTCTTCCTGGACTCAAAGCATTTATTGCCGCCGTTATCGGAGGTATTGGCTCAATTCCAGGAGCAATGTTGGGGGGATTATTACTAGGATTTATTGAAATTATGATTATTGCATTCTTTCCTGCTTTATCTGGATATCGAGATGCTTTTGCCTTTATTTTATTGATTCTGATTTTATTGATAATGCCCACTGGTTTAATGGGTAAAAAAAGTCAGGAGAAAATCTAATGGCAAAATCAGTTACAACTTTTCTGTCATGTATCAGTATTTTGATTTTTATTGGTTTTTTATTTTATGCGAACAACCATTTTAACGATTATACACTTCGTGTTATTAATCTTATTGCCATTAATGCAATATTAGCAATTTCACTTAATTTAATTTACGGTTTCACGGGTATGTTTTCTCTTGGGCATGCGGGCTTCATGGCCATTGGTGCTTATGTATGCGCAATTTTACTTCTTTCTCCTGAACAAAAAGAAATGATGTGGCTTCTCGATCCCATAGCTGAGCCGCTGCATTATCTGCAATTACCTTTTTTTGTCGCTGTCGTTATAAGTGGTCTGTGTGCTGCAATCATAGGTTTACTAATTGCTCTTCCAGTATTACGTCTCGGTGGCGATTATCTTGGAATTGCAACATTGGGCTTTGCAGAAATTATTCGTATAGTCATTACAAACGCTACATCCCTAACAAATGGCTCACTTGGAATCAAAGGAATACCTCAAAATGCAACATTATGGTGGAACTATGGTTGGTTAGCATTTACAGTTACCTTCATTATTCTCTTATTGCGAAGCAATACTGGTAATGTTCTACGTGCTATTCGTGATGATGAAATCGCCGCGAAAACAATGGGGATTAATGCTTTTTTTTACCGTAGCTTTTCCTTCACAATTGGTGCATTTTTTGCCGGTATTGGAGGGGCATTGATGGCTGCTCTTATTTCTACTATCGATCCCAAAATGTTTAATTTTCTTCTAACTTTTAATATTTTGATGATTGTTGTTGCGGGCGGTCTTGGTTCAATTACAGGCAGTATTCTTGGTAGTATTATTATTACAGTCATGCTTGAGTGGCTTCGCATTATTGAAAGTCCGTTTGACTTAGGTTTTATACATGTTCCAGAGATACCAGGCCTCCGTATGGTTATTTTTTCTCTTTTATTGTTAATGATTATCTTATTTTGGCGACAAGGATTGTTGGGACAACGTGAATTCTCATGGAATGGAATTTATTGCTTTTTAACACGCAAGAAGTTCTCTGATAATGAGGGAAAGTTATGAACGATACTATCCTTTCACTCAATGATATTGTGATGCGTTTTGGCGGATTGATTGCTGTAAATAACATTAATATGGCTATTAAACGGGGAACAATTACGGGATTAATTGGTCCAAATGGTGCTGGAAAAACAACCGTTTTTAATATGATTTCCGGATTTTATACCCCCACGAGTGGAACAATTCTTTTTGATGAGCAAAAAGTTTCTGGGGCTCCTCCTTATATTATCTGCAGGCGCCATATTGCACGGACATTTCAAAATATTCGCCTTTTTTCAGGCTTAACCGTTTTGCAGAATGTTATGGTGGGGGCTCATGTTCGTCAAAAATATCCATGGTTTGCTTCAGCTTTATTTTTTCCAAAAGCAATGAAAGAGAAAAGAGAAGTTCATAAAAATGCGATGGAACTTCTTGAACGGTTACAGCTTGACCACCTAGCCAATCGCTCTGCGATGTCTCTGCCTTATGGTGTGCAACGACGTCTAGAAATTGCGCGTGCGCTAGCAACGAAGCCGAAATTACTTCTCCTTGATGAACCTGCAGCTGGTATGAATCCACAGGAAAGTGAAGATCTTAGGAGATTCATAGAAAAAGTACAGAAAGAGTTTGATCTTACAATTCTTCTTATCGAGCATGATATGAAAGTTGTTATGGGGCTTTGCCAATATATTTTGGTAATGGAATATGGCTGTTGCATTGCCAATGGCACACCAGATGAAATTCGCAATAATCCTAAGGTTATTGAAGCTTATCTTGGCGGAGATGTGTATGGGCATTCTTGAAATCAAAAATCTTCACGTTCGTTATGGTGCCATTAAAGCGATTCAAAATCTTTCCGTGTCTATAAAAAAGGGAAGTATAGTCACTCTAATTGGTGCTAATGGAGCAGGCAAAAGTAGCATTGTACGCTCTATTACGGGACTTAATCGGTCTGTTTACGGAGAGATTACCTATAAAGGCGAGTCAATTATAAAAAAATCACCAGAAAGTATTTTGCGTTTAGGTATTGCTCTGAGTCCTGAAGGACGACGTATTATGCCCCATTTCACCGTTTTAGAGAATTTACATCTAGGCGCTTATATCCGTCATGATAAAACAGGGATTGCTCGTGATATTGAATGGATATTTGATCTCTTTCCACGCTTACGTGAAAGGGCTAAGCAATTGGGAGGAACAATGTCAGGTGGTGAGCAGCAAATGCTTGCTGTGGGCCGCGCACTTATGAGTAATCCTGACATGGTCATATTGGACGAACCCTCTTTAGGATTAGCGCCTCTTCTCGTACGAGAAATTTTTTCAATTATCCGAAAAATTAATGATATGGGAAAAACTGTTCTTCTTATTGAACAAAACGCATTTGCAGCACTTTCCATTGCCGACTACGCTTATATTTTAGAAGTAGGTCGTGTTTTATTTCATGGCGAAGGTAAAGCTATGCTTTCTGATCCACGTGTTAAAGAAGCATATCTCGGCGGTTAAAATACAGTACAATGATTTAAGAAACTATGGATTATTTTCCTCTAAAATCTCTTTCTAAATTCCCGTGCATTTAGTCTTTAAGATAAAGGAGGGGATGAATGTGAGATGCTACCCCCCCCGTAAAAAGCTTTTTATAAAACCGCAAGAAAATACATCTAAATAGTTTATTAGTAAAAAACTATCCGATAAGATAGTGGTCTTTATTATAAATAAAGAATCTTCTCTATAAAGGTACTTATTATAGTGATGTGGTGTTTTCTGTTTGAGCAGAAAGGAATAACAGCTATGCATTCGGATTCCTTATTCGCTTAGTGCATTTGAAACAGAACCTTTATAAGCCTTATCACTTATGAATTTTTAAAGCATTCAAAAAGCTTGGAGAACTTTAAATCCTGTCATTCTAGTTTCTTGAAGTTAGAATATTGCTACAAGGAATCCGCTACATATATTTACCTCGTTAATTACCCCTTACCTTCTTTCCAAAGTGCTCTCTTATGCTAACCTTGCTTCATCTGTAGCTTAGGGATGAACACGGACAAAGTTGATACAGATTCATCACAAATCAGCATCATATGTTTATTAGCATAGTCATTGGAAAATTTTCGCCAAACCTGATGCCCTACTTATGTCACATCAAGGTGCATTAACACTTATGGATGCTACACTCATTGATTATAGGAGAGAAGAAGCTCTTACCATTGAGTCCTATTTTAAAATAAAATGAACGTCTTCAACAAAACGATGGAAAAGGTTTTCATACCTCTCGTCAATTCCAGAAATGATTTCGCAATAAACTATAAATTCTTTGCCAATCTCTGTTTTGGATGTAAAAATTCCTCCCTAGGGACGCTCCTCTTTATATAAACAGAACCTTATAATGATTCTACATTTATCTCTCATCTTAACTCAAGTGCATAGCATTAAGTCTAAGAGCGTCTTTTTTAAAAGTGAAACTTTTTTCATAAAAAGCCGAGCTTTTTTATTATCAGGTCCACCATTTTTCTGCTCTGAACACTCCCGCAGCTTGCTCTATAATATACGCTATTTGAAAAATGACTTCTTCAGCAAAGGGTTTACCAATCAGTTGCAATCCTAGCGGTAAACCATTTGATGAAAGACCAGCAGGAACAGAGATTCCTGGCAAACCAGCCATATTCACCGGCACAGTAAAAATATCATTAAGATACATTGCTACGGTATCATTTTTTATTTTTTCATCAGCAATGCCAAAAGCCGGCGTTGGTGTTGCAGGTGTGAGAATAGCATCAATGCCAGAAGCAAAACATTGATCAAAATCACGTTTTACTAATGTTCGTACTTTTTGCGCTCTCAAATAATAGGAATCATAAAAACCTGATGAGAGAACATAAGTGCCAATTAAAATACGTCGTTTTACCTCTTCACCAAAACCAGCTGAGCGGGTATTTTCATACATTTCAATGATGTCTTTTCCCGGCATACGAAGACCAAAACGGACACCATCATAGCGTGCTAAATTAGAGGATGCCTCTGCAGGAGCTACAATATAGTAAGCAGGCAAAGCATATTTTGTATGGGGTAATGAAATATCGATGATCTCGGTGCCGGCTTCTTTTAGCCAATTTATTCCTTTTTGCCAAAGCTCGATAATTTCAGAAGACATTCCCTCAAGGTGGTATTCTTTTGGAACACCAATTTTCATTCCTTTGATTGATTGTCCAAGATAACTCTCATAATTAGGTACTGACAAATTCACAGAAGTAGAATCTTTTTCATCAAAGGAAGCCATTGATTTTAGCAAAATAGCACAATCGCGAACATCTTTGGCGATAGGTCCGGCTTGATCAAGTGATGAGGCAAAAGCTATAGCTCCCCACCGTGAACAACGTCCATAAGTTGGCTTTATTCCCACAGTTCCCGTGAATGCTGCAGGTTGGCGTATTGATCCGCCTGTATCTGTCGCTGTTGCACCCGCACAAAGTTCCGCCGCAACAGCAGCAGCAGAACCACCGGAAGAACCACCAGGAACAAGCTTTTCACTGGAGCCCTTTTTTCGCCATGGACTTATAACTGGACCATAATATGACGTTTCATTGGAGGATCCCATAGCAAACTCATCCATATTAAGCTTACCTAGCATAATGGCTCCATCTCGCCATAAATTAGCGCTCACCGTTGATTCATAGTGCGGTTTAAAACCATCAAGGATATGTGAACAAGCTTGCGTATGAACACCTTGTGTTGCAAAAAGGTCCTTAATGCCTAATGGAATTCCCTCTAAAGTACCACCCTGCCCTTTCGCCAAACGACTATCTGATAAAGCAGCCATTTCTCTTGCTTGTTCTGCTGTTATTGCTACATAAGCGTTCAAGGTTGGATTGGCCAATTCAATTGCTTTTAGATAAGCCTCTGTTAATTCAGTCGCTTTGAAATCTCCCTTTGTGAGAGCATCACGGGCTTGTGCAATTGTAAGGGTTGTTAAATCAGTCATATTGGTTCTCAAATTAAAAAAATATAAAAAGTTACTCGACAATTTTTGAGACAAGAAAGAAATTTTCTTCCGTAACAGGCGCATTTGCTACGACATCAGCCGCTTTATCACCATCTGTGACATGATCTTCACGCATGCGTAAAGCCATCGGCATTACTGATGTTAACGGCTCAATTCCACTGACATCAACTTCACTCAACTGTTCCACAAAACCTAAAATAACATTGAGCTCTTTTGCCATACGTTCTGCTTCATCATCGTGAATAGCGATGCGCGCTAAATGTGCCACCCGCTTGACTGTTTCTTGATCAACAGACATACTATGCCTTTCTGCTTTTTTATTACAATATTCATTTATCTCTATTCTGGCTATACAAGGCTGAATTTGCAAGCGCAAGAATATTAACGCAAATACAAAATATCAAGTATGAACCTGCAATATTAAAAAAATGAATCATAAGCCACATGACCGTTATTAACATAGATCAAGTTATTACACATCTTTTGCCCGGACAAACAATAGCAAGCTTGGATTTGGGTACAAAAACAATCGGAATTGCGATTTCTGATATGGGGCTGACTTTTTCAAATCCGCGTCCTGTCCTTCAACGAAAAAAATTTACGCTAGATGTCTGCAAGCTTCTACAAATTTTTGACCGTGAAAACGTGGGGGTTATTATCATTGGCTTGCCTCTTAATATGAATGGAAGCAGCGGTCCTCGTGCGCAAGCAACTAGAACTTTTGTGAGCAATATGGCGATACATACAAAAATTCCCTTTGTTTTTTGGGATGAACGTTTATCGACGATTGCTGCACAACGCTCCCTTTTAGAAATGGATGTATCACGCACTAAAAGAGCAAGCCGCATTGATTCTGCTGCTGCTGCTTTTATATTGCAAGGCGCTCTCGACAGAATTCAATCTCTTCATCAGATGGAGGGATAAAGAACATTGAGCAAGTGTTCTGCATTATATCGTGCAATCAGCATACCATAGGAAGCTCTCCATTGTCCTCCAAGGCGGCTTTCCATATAGGCATTTGCAACATGCTCTATGTCTACATGATGTAATGATGCAGCCGCCGCTGCATATGCTACTTGTTCAACAAAAAATCTTCCTGCGCCCTCGTTTGTCGATGCCATACTTACAGCAGACTTGATAATCTCCATTGCTCGTGGCCCCGCTGGACCAATATCAAGTGCAATTTTTTCTAATAATTTCTGGAATAATCCAGGTGCTTTTTCAGCTATGAGAATTGAATCCTTTACTAATTGATTAGCAGAAGTATTTCTAACCACCCGCGCAGGTCCATTACACAACATTTGCGATAATGGATTTCCCTCTATAAAGCTTTCGATACCAAGCTGCGCAATAATTTCACCGACGATAGGAACGACGAGTTGGCTCACATGATAAGCAATGATAGGCGTCATGATTCGTGCAAAAGCTGCTTCAGAGCGATCACTTGCAGCATTGTCAAATGCCCGTGCTAAGCGCAAAACCAATGCTTGCGAAGCAGCAATATCAAGTGCAATATCTGCAAAAATACGCTCTGTCAGCGGCGGCAAAGGCTGATCCGGCATCTTTTGTCGAAAAAAATCTATGCCAAATTGAAGCGCAGCCCGTAGAACTCCTGCCGATATAACAGACTGATCGAAACGCATCATAGTTTCGATATCTTTAATGACTTTAAGTCCCTCTCCAGCATTCCCTAAAAGCCAACCACAACTTCCTTGAAAATCAACAACCCCCTCTGGCGTTGAAATTTCTCCAGAACGCTGCACTAAATGATGGATCGATATATTACCATTTAATGCACCATTTTCTTGTATGCGTGGAACTAAAAAGCAACTTAAATGGCCCTCTAACTCCGCGCTAACAAGATATCCGTCAACCATAGGATTAATAACATTGGTTTTTATAACATTTAAACGATACAGATCACGCCCCATCTTTTCATCAAAAGCGATTTTTTGCACACTTGGGAAATTAAAAGAGTATTTTTCACTTTTCTCAACTTCATCAAAAGCACAGGTAAGCGAAGCCGCCTTTTTTTTATTAATAGGCTTTGACGATAAGTCATATTGGCGTGATAAAAGTACATTTTGCCATTTTCTGAAGAGCTCAACATCACTAATTAATACGGCAATAGATGCACTTGTTATAGCCACTTCATTCAAGTGCCCTGTTTCTAAACTAGCAGCTAAAGCCAAGCGAATAGCACGTGCTTGATAGCGTATCCCATTTTCTGAAGTGGTATTTTCCCAAAGTGACGTGACTAAACCAGCCCGCCTGGAATATTGTTGAAGTACTTGATAAGAAGAGTGTATCTCTAAGTGTTCTGTTAGCTTTCCCCATTCATCGTTATAGCGCAACACTGGTCGATTACGATTCGCTAAAGAGGAAAGTTCCCATGCTTCACGACTCGCCACAAAATCTCCCATTTCTTCAAAACTTGCTAACAAAAACGTAGGCAAAGTAGAGGCAATACGAAACATAAGTGTATCACTAAGAAATGCATTTTTTCGGCGGACATTTTGAGTAGACACAGCATTCATAGGTATATTCCTATTATTCAAATTATTCATAATCATAGATTAATAGACTATTTGTCATTTTGCAGTTAAAAAACATTTATCACATTCAAACACATACTTATTTAATCTCTTTAGAGAGAGATAGAAAAGAATGCTATGGCTCAAAACACTTTTTTTCCCCTTTTCCCCCACCAACATCTTTTAGGTATTAAAGGTCTGAGTGTACAAGACCTTACCACATTACTTGATCGTGCAGATGCAAATGTTATCCTTTCTAAAAAAATTGATAAGACAAAATCTATATTGCGTGGACGCACGCAAATTAATCTCTTCTTTGAAGCTTCCACACGAACACAATCCTCGTTTGAATTAGCTGGCAAGCGTTTGGGAGCAGATGTGATGAGTCTTTCTATTGGCAATTCATCTGTAAAAAAGGGAGAAACATTAATTGATACCGCCACAACCCTCAATGCGATGAAACCAGATATTCTCGTCATTCGCCATCATTGCGCCGGAGCAGCTACTTTGTTAGCACAAAAAGTTGATTGTTGCGTCATTAATGCGGGTGATGGTGCCCATGAACACCCAACACAGGCTTTATTGGATGCTTTGACCATTAAAAGAACAAAAGGCCGGATTGAAGGATTAACTGTTGCAATTTGCGGAGATATTTTGCACTCACGTGTTGCACGTTCAAATATCCTTAGTCTCAATGCTTTGGGAGCACGTGTGCGTGCTGTCGCTCCCTCAACACTCTTGCCAACAAAAATAGCCGATATGAGCGTTGAGGTTTTTAATACGATGAAAGAAGG
The DNA here is from genome assembly GCF_039543045.1 of Bartonella jaculi. NCBI lineage: Bacteria > Pseudomonadati > Pseudomonadota > Alphaproteobacteria > Hyphomicrobiales > Bartonellaceae > Bartonella > Bartonella jaculi. The sequence goes on along the minus strand of NZ_BAABIZ010000006.1, from coordinate 21,330 downwards.
ACTTAAAGATGTTGACGTCATTATGATGTTGCGCTTGCAACATGAACGTATGACAGGTTCTTTTATTCCCTCTATTCGTGAATATTTTCATTATTTCGGCTTACATAAAGAAAATTTATCCTATGCCAAAAATGATTGCATTGTTCTGCATCCTGGTCCAATAAACCGTGGTATAGAAATCGCATCTGATGTAGCAGATGGACCACAAAGCATGATTCATACACAAGTAGAGATGGGTATCGCCGTGCGTATGGCTGTTATGGAGGCTTTGTTGGATTCACGCCTTAAGGTAAGTGGAGAAAAAAAATGACAAAGCCAAGTGTTTTTCAAAATGCTCGTATTATTGATCCTTCACGCGCAATCGATGAAATTGGCACAGTTATTGTTGAAAATGGGCTGATTACAGCAGCTGGAAAAGAAGCCTTGAATCAAGGTTTTCCAGAAGGAGCAGAAGTTATTAATGCACAAAACAAAACAATTCTCCCTGGGCTTGTTGATGCCCGCGTCTTTGTCGGAGAGTTAGGAAATGAACACGGTGAAACAATCGCATCAACAAGTCAAGCAGCAGCAGCAGGTGGTATTACCTCTTTTCTTATGATGCCAGATACGCATCCAGTCATTGATAATGTAGCACTTGTTGAATTTATTAAACATACAGCACAAGAAAAGTCATCGGTCAACATTTATCCCGTCGCTGCGATTACTCAAGGTTTTAACGGACAAGAAATAACCGAATTTGGCTTACTAAAGGATGCAGGAGCTGTTGCCTTTTGTGAAGGAAAAAAAACGCTTCAAAGTTCATCTGTTATGCGACATGCAATGACTTATGCACGCGATTTCGATGTTACATTGATGCATGAAACTCAAGACAAAGATCTTACAGGACAAGGCGTTATGAATGAAGGTCTCCTAGCCAATTGGCTAGGTCTTTTTGGCATTCCTCGCGAAGCAGAAGTCATCCCGCTCGAAAGAGATTTGCGTTTAGCAGCATTAACCCAAACACGCTATCATGCTGCACAAATATCGACAGCATTATCTGCTGACGCACTTCGTTTAGGCAAGCAACGGAGTACAAAAATTTCAGCTGGTGTATCCATTAATCACTTGTCTCTTAACGAAAATGATATTGGTGAATATCGTACTTCTTTCCGTCTCATGCCTCCATTGCGTACAGAAGAAGATCGTATAGCTATGATTGAAGCAATAAAAGATGGAACAGTGGATATTATCGTTTCTTCCCATGAACCTCAGGGCATTGATAAAAAACATTTTCCCTTTAATGATGCAGCTGTAGGTGCCATTGGCATGGAAACTTTATTAAGTGCAGCTTTACGCCTTTATCATGATGAAACCATACCTCTTCTACGATTAACTGAACTTTTATCAACGGCTCCTGCAAAACTCTTTGGAATTAATGCAGGAACACTCAAAAAAGGTGCTTATGCAGACCTTATTTTGGTTGATCTTGATGAGCCATGGGTCGTTTCTCCAGAGAAGTTGTATTCACGTTCAAAAAATACACCTTTTAAGAATGCCCGCTTCCAAGGATGTGTTCTCCAGACCCTTGTTAAAGGACAAACAATTTTTAAACTTGATCAACAAGCTTTATGAGATTCTTAATGAGTGAAGCAGCAACACTTTTTTCATTCACACCATGGTTTACCTTTCTGATATCCTATTTTGTTGGATCTATCCCATTTGGACTATTTTTTACGCGATTAGCCAAGCTCGGCGATGTGAGAACAATTGGTTCTGGAAATATTGGAGCTACAAATGTTTTACGAACAGGAAATAAAAAAGTTGCTGCTCTCACGCTTCTTTGCGATATATTAAAGGGAACTATTATTATTCTTGTTGTAAAATTTTTAAGTGCCCCAACAGAAAACAGTATCATTGTTTCTCTAGCTGGTTTTTTTGCCTTTTTGGGACATCTTTTTCCTATATGGTTGAAATTTAAAGGTGGCAAAGGCGTTGCTACCTATCTTGGTGTATGTTTAGGGCTCTACTGGCCAGCAGCAATTGTTTTCATTGTTGTGTGGATGGCGATTTTTCTACTCACACGCTATTCTTCGTTATCCGCGCTTACTGCTGTTATTATCACTCCAATATTTGTTTATTTTTCCTATCCTTATTTTTACGCTCATTGTATGCTGATCACGATGAGCATATTTGTGTATATAAAACATCACGCCAATATCGGTAGATTATTAGTTGGGAAAGAAAGCAAGATTGGGACTCAAAACGGGGATAAATAAAGGAATCCTACTCACTGATCGTCAACGTCTAAATTGGTTACGGTTGTTGCGTAGTGAAAATATCGGAGCAGTGAGTTTTCGCAATCTCATTGATCATTATAAAACAGCGGAAAATGCCCTAGCAGCACTTCCAGAGCTTAGTAGAAAAGGTGGTCTTTCAACATCTATCCGAATAGCAACGTTAGAAGATGCTGAAAAAGAAATGCAAGAAGCTGAAAGATTAAGTATTCGGTTTGTTGGTATAGGAGAACCGGATTATCCAGCCTTTCTTAAGGTCACGGAAGCAGCGCCGCCGCTTATCGCCATAAAAGGCAATGTTGCAGTTTTTCAGAAATCTTCTGTTGGAATTGTGGGATCTCGAAATGGTTCGGCAGCGGGCAAAAAACTTACGGCTCAATTTGCTCGTTTTCTGGGGGATGCAGGCTTTACAATTATTTCTGGATTAGCCCGTGGAATTGATAGCATTGCGCATCAAGCAAGCTTGTTAACAGGTACAGTCGCAGTGATGGCTGGTGGAATTGATCACATTTATCCTCCTGAAAACAAAAAACTACACGAAGATATTATCGCTAACGGTGGAGCAATTATCAGTGAAATGCCCATTTCTTGGAAGCCACGTGCTATCGATTTTCCGAGAAGAAATCGCATTATTGCAGGTTTATCACTCGGACTCTTGGTTGTAGAGGCTGCACTGCGATCAGGATCTCTTATTACTGCACGTCAAGCTACTGAAATGGGACGATTGATTTTTGCCATTCCCGGCTCTCCACTTGATCCAAGATCCGTTGGTACAAACAACCTCATCAAGGATGGTGCTCTACTAACCACACATCCCTCTGACATTGTAGAAACACTTACTCCTTTAACCCCAACGGCCATTAATTCACAACTCAATTTCTTTGAGGAAGCAGAGACTCTTCAAATTGAAAAAGAAAGTTTTCGTTCACCTGATGAAAAAACTTATAGCCCCCCTTCAATTGGAGATGACGCAGAACGTATAGCTGTCCTCTCAGCTCTTTCAATGACTCCAATTGATTTAGACACACTCAGTACCCACTCAGGTGTTCCACTACAACACCTTTACCTTTTGTTGGTTGAACTCGAGCTTGCTGGAAAGCTTATTCGACACTCTGGTGGTTATGTGTCATTGTCGAGTTCGGATCTTCTCCAAGCGTTTCAGCACTATTAATAATACTTTGCCCTTCTTTAGCCACCATATCCAAAAGTAAAGCTAAAAGAGGACTCCGAGCTTGACGCGCCATCTGGTTCATCTGTTTTGACATATCTGTAATGTATTGGATAACTTTTAAATGATTTATAAACATAATCTTCTATCCTTGAGCATTTCCCCTCCTATTTCTCAATAGACGTTATCTTAATATTTCGCCGTATATTTTTGTATTAACTGCGGAAAATAAGTCGTGCGGTCTTATATAGGGTGCATTATAAGTAATGGCAATCATAGGTTGTGTAAATATTAATGTTTTTTATGTGCTCTTCATCAATTGGCATTGGCTATTCGCATGAAAGGAGTTTATAAAAAAGTTTTCTATTGCAACATTCGGGTAAAATTATGAATATCGTTATCGTTGAATCTCCAGCAAAAGCAAAAACAATTAATAAATATCTTGGATCTGAATACAAAGTCGTAGCATCATTTGGACATGTTCGTGATTTGCCCGCAAAAGATGGCTCTGTTCTACCCGATCAAGATTTTTCTATGAAATGGAATGTGGATTCTGCCTCCGCTAAGCGTTTGAATGAAATAGCAAAAGCAGTCAAAGACGCCGATAGCCTCATCTTAGCAACGGACCCTGATCGTGAAGGGGAAGCTATTTCGTGGCATATTCTTGATGTTCTTCGTCAAAAAAAGGTTTTAAAGGATAAACCTGTTAAACGGGTTGTGTTTAATGCTATCACTAAAAAATCTGTGCTTGATGCGATGAATAATCCACGTGATATTGATACATGGCTTGTAGATGCTTACCTTGCACGTCGTGCACTTGATTATCTGGTCGGTTTTACACTCTCCCCTGTTTTATGGAGAAAACTTCCTGGTGCACGTTCGGCTGGTCGCGTTCAATCGGTTGCCTTGCGCATTATTTGTGATCGTGAATCAGAAATAGAACATTTTATTAAAGAAGATTATTGGACTATTACCACGCACTTGAAAACCATCCGAAATGACGGTTTCCCTGCAAGATTAACAATGTTTAATCAAAAAAAGATTGGAAAACTTGATATTCAATCTCAAGAACAAGCAGATCAGATTCGTCTTATGTTGGAGGGCGCAAAATATCGCACATTAAGTGTTGAAGCAAAGCCCACTAAGAGAAATCCTTCTCCCCCGTTTACAACATCTACTTTACAGCAAGCAGCTTCTTCAAAGCTAGGTTTTTCAGCTTCACGGACCATGCAAATTGCTCAAAAACTTTATGAAGGTATTGAAATTAATGGTGAAATGGCAGGGCTTATTACCTATATGCGTACTGATGGTGTCCAAATAGCACCAGAAGCCATTGATACAGCACGGAAAGTCATTCATGAATCCTTTGGCAGTAATTACGTTCCTGAAAAACCACGTTTTTATTCAACAAAAGCAAAAAACGCACAAGAAGCACATGAAGCTATCCGCCCTACGGATTTTCAACGTATTCCCAGTCAAGTACGCGATTTTCTCGACAGCGATCAAGCTAAACTCTATGAGCTGATATGGAAGCGCGCTATTGCCAGTCAAATGCGTTCCGCTGAAATTGAACGCACAACTGTTGAAATTGAAGCACAGCAAGGAGAAAACCACGCAAATCTACGTGCGACAGGTTCAGTTGTTCGTTTTGATGGTTTTATTTCCGTTTACACTGACCCAAGAGAAGAAGAAAATGGTGAAGAAAATGAAACGACACGTTTACCACAAATGAATACTGGTGAAGCACTTACAAAAGAAAAAGTTGAATCCATACAACACACCACAGAACCACCACCCCGTTATTCTGAAGCTTCCTTAATTAAAAAGCTTGAAGAGCTAGGCATTGGTCGTCCTTCAACTTATGCATCTACATTGGCTACATTGTGTGATCGTGGATATATCACAATTGATAAACGAAAGCTTATTCCTGATGTAAAAGGACGTGTTGTTACAGCTTTTCTTGAAAATTTTTTTAATCGTTATGTGGAATATGGATTCACAGCAGATCTTGAGGAAAAACTAGATCTTATATCGGATGGAACACTTTCTTGGAAAGACGTATTGCACGATTTTTGGAATGGATTTAATGCGTCTATTACCAATATCCAAGAACTGCGTATAACGAATGTTCTCGATGTTTTGAATGTAACATTAGCACCTCTCGCTTTTCCTATACGTGAAGACGGAAGCGATGTTCGTTCCTGTCCTCTTTGTACAAATGGCCAGTTATCCTTAAAATTAGGGCGTTATGGTGCATTTGTGGGCTGTTCCAATTATCCCGAATGCAAATACACGCGCCAACTTGGCACAGACGCAGGAGAAGAGAATGAAACCATGCGTAATGATGAACCTGTCATACTAGGTATAGACCCTGAAACAGGAAAAGATATCTCTCTTCGCAATGGCCGCTTTGGACCCTATATTCAACTTGGTGAAAGCAAAGGAGCTAAACGTGCAGGTCTACCAAAAGAATGGCAAACAGAAAATATAACTCTTGATAGAGCCTTAGCCTTATTATCTCTGCCCCGTGAAATTGGCATTCATCCTGAAACAGGTAAAATAATCACAGCTACAATTGGCCGGTATGGTCCCTACCTTACCCATGATGGTAAGTCTGCTCCTCTTCTTCATGCGGATGAAGTTTTTGATATTGGAATCAATCGTGCGGTTACAGTACTTGCCGAAAAACAAGAAAATAGAACAAAGCGAAGCAGAACAACAACCGCAGCACTCGCAATATTAGGAGAGCACCCAGATGGAGGAGCTATCACCGTACGCAATGGACGTTACGGTCCATATGTTAATTGGGGTAAAATTAATGCAACATTGCCAAAAGATAAAGATCCAATTAATGTAACACTCTCAGAAGCATTAGAACTGATATTGGCCAAAGCATCCGGTAAAAAAGTAACCTCAAAAAGAGCTTCTTCTAAAACAAAAGAGACATAAATTTTGGCTAAAAGCGAAAAAAAAACAAAATATTTCTCAGCACTGAATTTGGAACGACTGCCCAATAAGGCAGAAATTCTTTCCTTTATTGATGAGAATCCTGATCGTTCCAGTAAACGTGAAATAGCCAAAGCTTTTAACTTAGAAAGCGATTCTCGTGTTTGGTTAAGAGATATATTGCGTGATTTAAAAAATCATAACTTAATACCAAAACAGCATAAAAAGACAGTACATAAAGGAAAATTACCAACAGTTGCTGTCGTAAAAATTAGCGGACGTGATGAAGACGGCAGTTTTATTGCTCAACCTCTTGAGTGGGAAAATGATTCAAAACCAAATATTGAAATATTCCCTTTTCATCGCATAAAAGGAATAAGCATTGGTGTTGGCGACCATATTCTTATAAAAATTTCTCAAAATAAAGCTTCTCAAAGTGCTTCTTATACAGGACGAATTATTCGTAAAATTGATGTATCACCCAAAAGCACGTTTGGCGTTGTGCGGAAATTAGAAAATGGCCAGTGGCGACTTGAGCCTATAGAACGCAAAACTGATGAACTGATTATTGATGCGTCTTCAGAAATTAATGTAGAATCTGGTGATCTTGTTGAAGTCGAAATTAAAAAAAATACTGGTTATGGATTAAAAAGCGCAAAAATAAAGAATGTTTTAGGACACATTGAGAGTGAAAAAACACTCTCAATGATTGCTCTTCTTTCGAAAAAAATTCCCCATACTTTTCCTGAAGATGTTCTTAAACAAGTAAAGAATGTAAAACCTGTTCGCATAGACAACCGTGAAGATTGGCGGCAATTACCACTCGTTACAATTGATCCACCAGATGCAAAAGATCATGATGATGCAGTTTATGCAACAAGGGATAAAGATCCTAAAAATAGAGGCGGTTGGATTGTTGTTGTCGCAATCGCAGATGTTTCTTCTTATGTCAAAACGGGAAGTGCCTTAGATAAAGAAGCATTGAAGCGGGGAAATTCTGTTTATTTTCCTGATTATGTTGTGCCAATGCTCCCCGAGCGCATTTCTAATGATTTATGTTCTCTGCGTGAAAGCGAAGAAAGACCAGCTTTAGCAGTTCGTATGATTTTTGATGAAAATGGGAATAAAAGAAAACATAGTTTTCATCGTATTATGGTGCGTGTAGTAGCTAAACTCTCTTATCAAGAAGTACAGTTGGCAATTGAAGGAAAAAATATAAATAAAAAAACAGCCCCCCTTTTCGAGAGCGTTTTGCAACCATTGTGGGAAGCTTATGGGTGTCTTAAAACCGCGCGTAATCGTCGACAACCACTCAAATTAGAAATAGCAGAAAAAAAGATTATTCTTAATCAAAATGGTTGTATCCAAGATGTTGTAAATGAACCACAGCTAGAAGCACATCATTTGATTGAAGAATTTATGATTCAAGCTAATATTGCGGCGTCTGAAACATTAAAAAAACATCATCAACCCCTCATTTATCGTATTCATGATAAACCTTCTCTTGCTAAGCAAGAAATACTCCGAAACTTTCTTCAGAGCTTAGGAATACCACTCTCACGTGGAAGTGAACTTACCTCAGCACGCCTTAATAACATTTTGGCAAAAGTGACGAATACTCCACAACAAGAATTGGTCAATCAGGTTATTCTGCGCACACAATCTCAAGCTGAGTATAATCCCAAAAATATCGGCCACTTCGGTTTGAACCTGCATAACTATACACATTTTACATCACCGATCCGCCGTTATGCTGATCTTATTATTCATCGAGCACTCATTAAAACTCTGCAATTAGGTGACGACCACCTAACAGATGCACAAGAACAAAATCTCGCAGAAATTGCTAGTCAAATTTCTTTATATGAACGTCGTGCAATGATGGCTGAAAGAGAAACCATTGATCGGCTTGTTGCACACTATTTAACAAACAAAATTGGCCGTACTTTTGTAGGTCGCATTTCCGGAGTTACAAAAGCAGGTCTCTTTATTTCTCTTGAAAAACTCAATGTTGATGGCTTCGTACCTATTTCTACACTAAAAAATGATTATTATCATTTTGATGAAGCACAACATGTCCTTATCGGAAAGCGTAGCCATAAAGGCTATCAACTGAGTGATATAGTAGAGGTGAAGCTTATAAAAGTACAACCCTTTGCCGGGGCCTTATGCTTTGAGCTCTTAACAGAACCTCGCCCTATAGCCTTTTCATCTGCTTCCTATCATAAAAACAAATTTATAGCGAAAAAACGAAAGCGCACTTTTTATAAAAAAAATAATATGAGATAAAAACTAAGAAACTGCGTAAAATTAACACTCCAATTTTTAAATACTACAACTTTACTTATATTATAAACAATCATAAAAACAGTAGTCTAAAAGAAATTTTTAAACTAAATTATTAAAAGCAATGTATTGCACTATATTATTTTAAGTAAGCAAGTACCTCTCTTCATCATATGAAATTGTGTATTTTATTTTTAAGTGAGTAACGACCATATAAAAATCTGAAAGAACTCCGAATGTTCAATGGATAGAAAATCTGCAATAGAGAAATATATCTTTCTTTCATTTTAAGATCAGCTTTGCATAAACTTCATGAACAAAGGTATAATTAAACCACCCTTATGATAAAAAAACTTTGGACGTTCAAAACAATGCTTTGCGTGCAACCATAGGCACTATAAGGATAGGATTGGATACACTATGCCTTACTACTAATGACTGAGAGAAATGTTCAAATGCTGTTACTTGTTATATCAAAATAGCTGATGGAATCATCGCCATTATTGCAGCCATTTTTGCTTCCCGAATCATTGCATATCCGAATATTATCAAAATAATATCACTTATCTTATGATGGTTATTGGCTCTTTAATTTTTTTAAGGTTCTATGTTCTTAAATCAATATAAGTATGGGTTATATTGAGATTTATATTGCATTTACCATGAAAATTATATTTATCCTATCAGAATTTTAGATCAACAGTTGTACAGTATCTAAAAAATGTGATTTTGTATTTTTTATTCATATTATTATATGAAAATGAGAGCTAACACGACTAAAGAAAATAAAATCACAAGGATTTATACCTTTTGTTACTGCCAATGTCCTTACTGTATTTGCTAACACACTAATTTGGGCGGCTTGAAAATTAAATAAAACATTTAAAGAGAGTCATACCCTATTGTTCCTATATTTTTTCGCGTTCCTACCTTAAAAACAGCAATATTTGTTGATAGTTCTCTCCCAATAGGAACATTGACTCTTATAACACTCTTTAAGTTTATCCATTGGATATAATAAAATAAGGCGAAACACTTTATGATAACATTTGTAATGAATGTTTACTTTTAATTCCTATCAACAATGAACGAATATGTAAAGAATCGGTGTTAGCGCCTTATGGGCTGCGCTATCTTAAGCTTTATCGGAACTTTTATGATACCATGGATAACAAAACATTCATGGCTTTTAATGTTTGCTCTCTTTCTCCTCGATGTCCTCTTTTCTGACCTTTCTACAGTCTAGCTTGCACAGTCAAGAACATGCCTCGAAGAGTCCAAGCATGCGACTGTCAATCCTACTTTTATTTTTTGCTATATTTATTCTTATTACTTTTTTCGCTGTTTTAATAATTTTGCTTCCTATTATCAGTTGGCAAAAGAAATCAGTATGCTTATCGGACCAATCATTATAGGCTAAATAATAGATATCTTTAAACCATTTTGGTTTTCAGCTACGATGGCTTGTTTTTTGCTTAGATATCGTTTTGGTAATTGTCTAACGCACGAGAAAACTAATCAGCTCTTGACTTTTTTTAGAACATCCGTAGTGTTGCTCAAGAATCTCATGGTATCCGAGATGGATTCTGAGAGTAAAATGATATCGTTTTCAGTATAAAATAGGACTCTTAATTATGGCTAAGGCAGCAACCATTAAGATTAAGCTTTTGTCGACTGCAGATACTGGTTTTTTTTATGTGACAAAGAAAAACAGTCGTACAATGACAGATAAGATGAGCAAACGTAAATACGATCCAGTTGTAAAAAAACATGTTGAATTTAAAGAGACAAAAATTAAATAACTAATTTAGATCGTTTAAACGATAACCTCTGTTACTGAGAGTAAATGCAACTTGCATTTCTCTTTAAGGTTTTTTTCAGGGAGTTTTTTGTTTTTTGGCTTTTTAAAAATGAGAAAAAATTTAGGCTGATTGTTAGAAGAGTATAAGGTTATCGTGTATCTGTATGTTTATTTCATAAACTTGTAAAAAGTTAAAAGAAGTTGAGTTATTTGTTTTATGCTTTTCTGTATTCTAATGATGAGTATCATCATGATATTTGTATTTGATGTATTGATGATATTTAATCGAGAAAGCGAATTGTATACGCAAAAAATCTTCTATTCTTAAGAAATAGAGTTGTTTTTGTTAAAATAATGGCAACCGAGTGCAGAAATTATAAGCAAACTCTCTCTAAATTAAGCTTATCATGGTCGTAGTTTTTTGATTTTATGAAAAAAAAATCTCATTTTGATCTAAGCAAAGTTAACCTAAAGATTATAATATACTTTAGTATTCTTATCGCTACTATCATTGCTATTATTACGACAGTTTATATTAAGCATACTCAAATACTCCCTCAAGAAGTAGCCTCTATTTCTCAAGAAACTATCAAAGGGAATGCCACCATTATTGATGGTGATTCAATTATGATTTCCTCTACTATGATTCGGCTTTTAGGAATCGATGCTCCTGAGCTCCACCAATTTTGTGGTACCAAAAAAGCACGCTACCCATGCGGACTTGATGCAAAAAAATATTTAGAACGACTTATAGCAAACCAACCTGTTACATGTCATTGGTACAAAAAAGATAAATATCGCCGTATTCTTGCGACATGTAAAACAAAGCAAGTCAGTAACATCAACGCAACAATTGTACAGAATGGTTGGGCTGTAAGTTACCATGACTATCCTAAAGAAGAACAAGAAGCCAGAAAGAAAAAAAAAGGAATATGGCGATCAAGTTTTCAACAACCGAGAGAATGGCGAAAAACGCATCCTCGAACAGAATAAAGTATTTTCCTTTTTGTAGCATATTCTTTAATTTCCTATTTGACGATGAAAAAACAGCAGTGTAGTCAAATTCTCAAACTTGAGAAAAAAATTTATTCCTGTCGTGTTTGTATCAAAAATCCACATTATCTTCCTCCTCTTCCGCATGAACCAAAACCTGTGGTTTATTTATCCAGTACGGCTTCGATAGCAATCGCAGGTCAAGCGCCAGGGCTGCGTGTTCATGAAAGTTCCATTCCTTTTAATGATCGTTCTGGAGAAAGATTACGCTACTGGCTCAATGTAACACGTGATGAATTTTATAATAGGTCTCTCTTTGCTATTGTTCCTATGGGATTTTGTTTTCCAGGCTATGATCAAAATAAATCTGATTTGCCACCAAGGCGTGAATGTCGAGAAATATGGCATGAAAAGGTATTTCAAGCCATGCCACAAATAAAACTTGTTCTTGCTATTGGAAGTTATGCGCAAAAATGGCATATTACAGGGTTAAAACATAAAACTGTCTCAGCAACCATCCATGATTGGAAAAACATTCTCTCCATACGTCAACCTCGAGGCTATAATGTCATGCCTTTACCCCATCCATCATGGCGAAACACTTCTTGGTTACAAAAAAATCTATGGTTTCATGATGAGCTTATTGTGTACTTGCGCAGTTTAGTGCGTAAATTTTTATAAACTGAATATTGAGAAAGAAAAACATGGATCGTCTTGATCGAAAAATTTTGCATCTTTTGCAAGAAAATGCGACACTTTCTGTCGCTGATATCGCTAAAAGAGTTGGACTTTCTACCACTCCTTGTTGGCGCAGAATTCAAAAACTTGAAGAAGATGGTGTTATTCAACGCCGTGTCGCTGTTCTTTCTCCAGAAAAAGTAAATGCACACGTCACTGTTTTTGTTTCTATTCGCACAAACACACATAGCCACGAATGGTTTAAGCGCTTTTCAAAAATTGTACAGGAATTTCGTGAAGTGATCGAATTTTATCGGATGAGTGGAGATATTGACTATTTATTACGTGTCGTTGTTCCTGATATTGAAGCATATGATATTTTTTACAAAAAATTAATTGCTAAAATCGATATTCGTGATGTTTCATCTTCTTTCGCGATGGAACAGATTAAATATACAACAGAATTACCACTCAACTATATCAAACTGCATGAAAAAACGAATGAACAAAACTCTTAAAGGCTTCTTTTAGTTTTTAAACACACTATCATCCCTAAGCAGTCAACTCTTCTTGTGCGAATATAGCCATTTGTGCATGCGTTAAAACAGCTGCTTTTACAATACCAGCTGCCATAGCCGCACCTGTCCCTTCGCCAAGGCGTATCCCTAGATCTAAAAGCGGTTCTTTACCAATTTTTTCTAAAAGCTTGCGATGTGCTGGCTCAGAGGAAACGTGTCCAACAAGAGTATGATCAAGAACTCTTGGATGCATTTTATAAAGGATTGCTGCTGCTGCCGTTGCTACAAAACCATCTAAAATAACCGGTATTTTTTCCATTCTTGCCGCTAAAATGGCACCAACCATGGCAGCAATTTCACGTCCTCCTAAGCGACGCATTATTTCAAAAGGATCATTAAAATAATGCTTATGTAAAGAAACTGCTGTCTTTACTGCTGCTATTTTACGCTGATAAAATTTCTCCTCAGCCTCTATCTCACTTCCTATCCATTCCTCAACTTCTCCACCAAATAATGCTAAACATAAAGCTGAAGCTATCGTTGTATTTCCGACTCCCATTTCACCGATACACAAGAGATCTGTTCCACCAGCAATAGATTCCATTCCAAATGCCATTGTAGCAGCAGCGCTGCGTTCATCCATTGCTGCATCTTTGGTAATATTCATTGTTGGATATTCCAAAGCCAAATCAAATATCTTCAATCCAAGATCATAAGCTATGCAAATTTGATTGATAGCACCACCACCAGTTGCGAAATTTTGTACCATCTTTTGTGTTATAGATTGCGGAAATGGTGTAATATTCTCATCTGTGATGCCGTGATTCCCAGAAAAAATAGCAACCAACGGCCGTGTTACGATAGGCTTTTCTACACCTCGCCATCCTGCATACCAAACCGCTATATCTCCCAACTTTCCTAGTGCTCCCTGCTCCTTTGTTAAACTTATTTGCCGTTTTTTTGCCAAAATTATAGAAAACTCATCAGCGACAGGTAAATTTGTGAGTAAAGCACGAAAATCATCAAACGGATTAACGGTCATGAAGACACCTTTTAAAAATCTATAATATGCAGTAAGAATCTTGTCATATAAACAGGATATGAATAATTTGTTGTTTTTTAAAATTAGCGTTTTTAACACATTTAATATTATTAATGATAATTCTTGTACTCACTAACGGTTTTTATCGACGTACAGACGAACAATATTCTCAAAGCCTTATCCCATTTCAATTTTAGCTGAACGATTGATGAATATATTCTTTAACATGTGATTCAGCGTCTTCTCTACAAGAAAGGTTCAAATTTCTAAAATTGACAAGTTTTGATGACTTCAAAACCTTTCCCAAGGAGAAAAGCTTCAGCAAATCTAAACTGTGCTATCAGTTGATATGATAAAATATTACTAAGTGAGAACAGAAAAAGCTTCTTTTAAAATATGTACGCCTGCATCTCTTTTTATTGCATCATTTGATAATATTTGCCGCCATCGACGTGCCCCATCTCGACCATGAAACAAGCCAACCATATGACGTGTTACATGAGAAAGCCGCCCCCCTGAAGCGATATGTTTGGTAGCATAATCACACATGGCTTCAATAAGGTCACCATCGCTGAGATCATTCTGCGACTCGCCATATATTTCAGAATCAATATACTTCAATAAAATTGGATCATGATAAACTTGGCGCCCCACCATGACAGCATCACACAAAGTCAAATGCTCTTTAATCTCATCAATCGATTTAATTCCACCATTTATCCCAATGAATTTATGAGGATATTTACGTTTTAATTTATAAACTCTTTCATAATTAAGTGGAGGAATATCACGGTTTTCCTTTGGATTTAATCCTTTTAACCAAGCTTTACGTGCATGAACCCAAAGTGCATCACCCCCAGCATTCCAAACTTGATCAGCCAAAAGATCTAAAGCCAATTCTTCATCTTGCTCGTCTACCCCAACACGACATTTAACAGTTACAGAGAGTGTAACAACTTGTTTCATCGCTTCCACAGCATTTGCTACAATGTCGGGATACAGCATCAAACAAGCACCAAATGTGCCAGATTGAACGCGATTCGACGGACAACCAACATTGAGATTTATCTCATCATAACCAAAATCTTCTGCAATTCGCGCAGCCTCGGCTAATTTTCGTGGATCTGATCCTCCTAATTGCAACGCAATTGGATGTTCTTTATCACTCAAAGCCAATAGTTGTTTTCGAGCGCCATGGATTATAGCATCTGCTACGATCATTTCTGTATAAAGCAGTGCCTTTTTTGTTAAAAGGCGATAAAAAAATCTACAATGTTGATCCGTCCAGCCCAACATTGGCGCTACTGCAAATTTTACTGGTGAAGGAGAACTATAAAATATCATAGGAGCTTTACTCTTATATTTCCTTTAAGTGCTCCCAATCTATACATATAAATACCCGATTAAATACCCGATTTTTATTATTTTATAGAAATTTTTATTATCTCTTATCATCATTGAAGACATAAAACACGTCCTCTCCAATTGTCTATCCCCAATAGAGCTAAAATTTTCTTAAAAACAATAAAACAAAACATATTGTTTTAACGGAACAACTTCTGCGGGTAGGATTACTCAACTGACTTTATGAAATGCTAAACTTGGACAGAATCTCTCTCAATGATGTTCCTCTCCACTTATCCTATCCTTCAAATGTTATCAGTAACACCCCATACAGCATCTAAGATATTTTAAATCCGATCAACAATAGACTAGAACTTTACACAATCATGCCATTATGGCTTATTTCCTACGCGAATGAATACCCAATAAGGGTACTATAAACCTTGTAAAGACTGCAATCATCATAAACTTTGTGCGCTCTCTTTTTTGTTTTGTATATAGGCAGAAAGAACATCAACCTCTTCTTTACTAAACAAAAGTCCAAGTTTTGAACGGCGCCATAACACATCTTCACATGTCTTGGCCCATTCCTTTTCCATTAACCATTTTACTTCTACTTCATAAAGCCCATGTCCAAAATCTTTCCCTTTATCGGCCTTACCATTTGCAAATATCATCAGCGCCTCAGAACCGTAAGACCGTGCAAGTCTACGGTATGTAAAAGCATCTAAATCTGGAATCAAAAAAGCGATCTTATTTTCGATTGTATCCAATCCATTATATGGAAAATCCCCCCCAGGAAGCGTTGAGTTTTTTGTCCACGCTGCTCCCTTTTTACCAAGAGCTTTTTCAATAAATTTCATCGCATCTTCAGCTAATTTGCGGTAAGTTGTAATCTTACCGCCATAAAGATTAAGAAGCCGTGGCGAACTTTCCGTACCCATCTCTCTTAGAACGTAATCCCGCGTGATTTCTTGTGCTTTTGAAGCTCCATCATCATAGAGCGGACGCACACCAGAGTAAGCCCAAACAATGTTCTCACGCAACACCGGTTGTATGAAATATTCACTCGCTGCTGTACAGATATATTCAATCTCAATATCCGTAATATGAACATTCGCAGGATCACCTTGATAGTCACAATCTGTTGTCCCAAGCAACGTAAACTCTTCTTGATATGGAATAGAAAATATAATACGTCCATCACCGTTTTGGAAAATATAAGCACGATCATGGGCATAAAGCTTGGGAACCAAAATATGAGAACCTTTAACAAGTCGTACTGGTGGATGCTCTTTACAATTTAATACATCTGCTAAAATATGATTAATCCAAGGACCAGTCATATTTGCAACATAAGAAGCTGTAACACAATATTCTTTGCCACTTAACTTATCTCGAAGAACCATAAGCCACTTTTTTTCTTCTCTCTTTAAAGAGAGAACTTCCGTCCTTACTTTTATATCTGCCCCCTGTTTTTCTGCATCGCGTGCATTAGCAATTACTAAACGGGAATCATCTACTCTTGCATCAGAATACTCAAAGCCTTTATGGTATTCTTCCTTAAGTATAGAGCTAAATTTTTTTGAAAAATTAACTGTTTTACTGCGCCACAGTTTTTGATTCCAGTTACCGAGATAATCATAAATAAAAAGTCCAAAACGTAACATCCAGGCAGGACGCAATTTTTTATGATAAGGAAGAATAAAACGCAAAGGACGCACAATATGTGGAGCCATATGCCAAATGATCTCACGTTCTTTCAGCGCTTCACGAACAAGTCTAAACTCATAGTGTTCAAGATAACGGAGACCACCATGAATAAGTTTTGTTGATGCACTTGATGTTCCTGATGCAAGATCATTCATTTCAGCCAATCCTACTTTAAATCCGCGTCCAGCTGCATCTCTTGCCAATCCACATCCGTTTATTCCTCCACCAATAATAAACAGGTCATAATGCGTTATGCTTTTCATAATTTCACTTTTCATCATTCAATTTAACTTTTTCGAATGTGCCCAATAAAGCAACAGCAAAAAGTCAAAACAAATGCTCTCTATTGGATTGTTAATGTGTTTTTTTCTCAGTAAATAGGCATAAAAATATCTTTGATATCATCATAAATGAAAACAACATTTGATAAAAAAGTAAGCTTCAGCTACTATAAAAAGCATAATCACTATAAAACATGCGTTACATAAAATCTTCTTATAGAAAAGAAAAAAATTGATATTTTTTCTGCAACTCACTAGACTTAAAACATAGTTAATTGCTTTGTTCCATATACGCAATACTTTTCATAGAGTTTAATCAACATCACAAAAAAATATGAAGGTATACAGATGCTCTATCAGCCTCAACATAAAAAAACTACGCTCAGTGCAAAATTTTCAGCAACAGTTATGTTGAGTATTTTAATCTGCTTCTCCCTATCAGATGCAAAATCAAGTGAGAAAACAGCAAATTATTTGAGCTCAGAAAACCTTAAAACACAACTTTTGGAAGATCCCAGCTTTTTAACTAAGCTTAGAGAAAAAATTACACCACATATCGATGATCATGATATTCGAAAGATCATAAGAGAGTATTTACTTACTCATCCAGAAATTATGATTGAAATGCAGCTTATCCTTCAAGAAAAGCTGGAAAAGCAAAGCGAGCAAAAAGCTCAAGAACAAGCTTCCGTTATCAGTTTGTTAAAAAAGGAAATTTTTCACTCCCCTCATGATGCTGTTTTGGGAAATCTAAACGGTGCAAGAGTGCTTGTTGTTTTTTTTGATTACAATTGTGGATATTGTAAGATGTCCTATTCATATATAGAAAACTTAATAAAAGAACACTCAGACCTACGGATTATTATTAAAGATTTACCAATTTTAGGATCTGATTCTATGGCAGCGCATACTGTTGCCTATGCTTTTCGAAAACAATTTCCAGAGAAATATCCTCAGTTTTATAAAGCGCTTTTAACGCATCCGAGTCGTGCAAATGAAGCACAAGCTATAAAAATAGCAATTTCATTAGGAGCAGATGAAAAAAAGCTGCGCAATGCAATAAAAAATCCTAACTTGCGAAATTCCTTTAAAGAAAATATTCAAATCGCCTCCCAACTCTATATTACGGGAACGCCTTCTTATATCATTGGTGATAAAGTGCTTATCGGAGCTGTGAGCGAAGATATTCTAAAAGAAACCATAGAAAATATGCATTGAAGATCTTTTCTTTCGCGCGTTAACTTTGTAAAGAATACCGTAAATGAAGTGATTTTATGCTTTCTCTTTTTTAATAACATGCTTATAAGTACAATTCCTCGTAGCAGACACTGGTTTTAAATTGCAAAGTATAATCTGAAAAACTAAATAGCTTTTAATAGAAGCTTCCTTAAAAGCGCATCCCTAGTCTAGAGATATTAAGTCATAAGAATTAAATAATGACGATCTTCATTGATCAAGGAGTTAGAAATAAAA
Source organism: Bartonella jaculi (assembly GCF_039543045.1). NCBI lineage: Bacteria > Pseudomonadati > Pseudomonadota > Alphaproteobacteria > Hyphomicrobiales > Bartonellaceae > Bartonella > Bartonella jaculi. The sequence continues at coordinate 2,814 of NZ_BAABIZ010000006.1, read as the reverse complement.
TGGCAACAAAAAAAGTGGACGCGGCAAAACATACCGCAATCGATACGAAAATTATCCGTGACCTTGCTGAAATTTTGAATGATACAAATTTAACAAATATTGAACTTGAACAGGGTGGACTTCGTATTTGTGTATCGCGTCAAAATGTCTCTGCCGCTCCAGAACAGACAATCTACGCGCCCATTTCCACTCCTACTGTTGCCGTAGCTTCTTCTCCAACTCCAGCAACTGCAACTCCTACACAAGAAGACAAGTCAAAGAACGCGATAACATCTCCAATGGTTGGTACAGCCTATCTTGCACCTTCACCAGGTGCACAGTCTTTTGTAGAGGTAGGGCAAAATGTTTCTGAAGGACAAACGTTACTTATTATTGAAGCAATGAAAACGATGAATCAAATTTCATCACCACGCTCAGGCACGGTAACTACTATTTTTGTTAAAGATGGCCAGCCTGTTGAGTTTGGTGAACCACTTATTGTTGTTGAATAAAGCGAGGAACAACTATGATTCGGAAAATCCTCATTGCTAATCGGGGAGAAATTGCTCTTCGCGTTTTGCGAGCCTGTAAAGAACTTGGAATAAAAACCGTAGCTGTCCACTCAACTGCTGACGCTGATGCAATGCATGTTCGTCTTGCTGACGAAAGTGTCTGTATTGGCCCTCCTCCAGCTCGCGATTCTTATTTGAGTGTTCAGCAAATTATTGCTGCGTGCGAGATCACAGGAGCTGATGCTGTTCACCCAGGTTATGGTTTTCTTTCTGAGAATGCAAAATTTGCAGATGTTTTAGAAGCCCATGATATTACATTTATCGGCCCAACGGCTGCGCATATTCGAATCATGGGTGACAAAATCGAAGCAAAAAAAACTGCCCAAAAACTCGGAATTCCTGTAGTCCCAGGTTCAAACGGGGCAGTCACTGAAGAAGCAGAAGCTTTACGTACTGCGAGTGAAATTGGTTACCCCGTTATTATTAAAGCTTCTGCTGGTGGTGGTGGACGCGGCATGAAAGTTGTCCATTCTGAGCAAGAATTTGCTTTAGCTCTCGAAACAACCCGTTCAGAAGCAGCAGCGGCTTTTGGTGATGATGCAGTTTATATCGAGAAATATTTAGAAAAACCCCGCCATATTGAAGTTCAAGTTATAGGTGATGGTGCAGGGAATGCTATCCATCTAGGAGAGCGCGATTGTTCACTTCAACGGCGTCATCAAAAAATATGGGAAGAAGCAACTTCACCCGCGCTTAATGAAACTGAACGGAAAAAAATTGGCGATATTGTTGCCAATGCCTGTGCACAACTTAAATATCGTGGAGCAGGCACCATTGAGTTCCTTTATGAAAATGGCGAATTCTACTTTATTGAGATGAATACGCGTTTACAAGTTGAGCATCCTGTCACTGAAGCAATTACAGGCATAGATTTAGTCCATGAGCAAATTCATATTGCATCAGGCTGTAGACTTTCAGTTGCACAAGATGATGTTTTTTTCTCTGGGCATGCTATTGAATGTCGTATTAATGCAGAAGATCCCGTTAACTTTACGCCATCACCAGGAACCATTACACATTTTCATACCCCGGGAGGTTTAGGGATACGCGTTGATTCAGGTGCTTATTCAGGTTATCGCATTCCACCTTATTATGATAGCATGATTGGGAAGCTGATTGTTCATGGACGTACACGTTTAGAATGCATGATGCGTTTACGGCGTGCTTTAGATGAATTTGTGGTTGATGGTATCAAAACTACATTGCCTCTCTTTCGCGATCTCATTAACAATCAAGATGTCGCAGATGGTAATTATAATATTCACTGGTTAGAAAAATATCTTTCTAATCAATCAGCCTCTTCTGATTCGTAATCTGATAATGAAACAGAAAATTCTCATCAACACTTCTAATAAGAATTAATAAGTATTAACATGAGAATATAATATCCAACATTTCTGAAAAAGATGGTAAAAAATAAAGAATCTGATTATTTTTATGATTTGTGATATAGGCTTTTAAAAATGTGTACAAAAACTGACAATTTTCTATTTTCCTTTTTGTGAGTTTGTGCTACTTCCTGTTTGGTTATGCCCTTATAGCTCAGTTGGTAGAGCACCTGATTTGTAATCAGGGGGTCGGGAGTTCGAGTCTCTCTGGGGGCACCATTTTTTGCTTTTAACGCATTGAAATATATAGATTTTCTCTTTAATTATTTGTTTTAAGACCACCTTTTAGTCCACCTATTACAGTTTATACAATTTTATCTAATTTGTTGTTATTTGTTCCTTATTTTTCTCTGGAGTAAAGGCTAAGATCTCTTTTTTTCTCCACCTTACTGCTCTCCCTAGCTTATATGGCTCTGGAAATATCCCTTGAAGCACCCAATTGCGAATCGTTGTTGTCGATACACTAAAAAGCTGTGCACACTCACGTGTCGTTACATATCTATCTCCATCATCAAATATCATCTCATTACCTTTCTCTTTTTTATATTAATTAAATGGGTGGGAGTGCTGGGAGGAGAGAGCACCCCCATAGGTTTAAGCGGCTTTTGCCAAAATCTTTTGCATCTCTTGTTCTATTTCCCCTAAAAAGATTTCGACCGCTTTATTAATCTCTTCAATGTATTGCTCATCACGGTTGACGCGTTTGATTTTCATTCTCAAACCAGTAGATCTGCCTACAAAGTTTGGATTATAGCTCATGAAATGACACCATTTACGTCCCGTACAAGCCATTTGGAATTGCATTTGTGCGATATATTCAGGCTTGATAGTGTCATCTATAAAAAAGCGTAAATGGTTTGGTGATTGTAGGCATT